>JAJQHF010000150.1 GCA_021199975.1 Candidatus Gastranaerophilales bacterium | reverse complement strand
GGAAGTATCAAAAGAATCACTATTGACTGCCAATATATTTAAAAAACGTATGGCTCAAGAGCAAAAGTATGATGTAAAAAAAATTGAAAAGTTAATTTCATTATTAAAGAAAAATTGGATAAATGGATAAGATTTTAGGATTGGATATCGGAAAAAAAAGAATAGGAATTGCATTAAGCGACATAATGGGGCTTATTGCACATCCTGTTGAAACTATAGACAGAGAACCCGAAAATAAAGCAATTGAAAAAATAAAACAAATATGCAAAAGTAACAACGTAAAAATTATAGTGGCTGGACTGCCGAAAAATATGAATAACACACTCGGAGAGCAAGCGCAGGATTGTATTAATTTTGCGAATAAATTTAAAGATGAATATGAAATAATCTTTGAAGATGAAAGACTTACAAGCAGGCAGGCGGAATTTATACTTTCTCAAACCGGAAGAAAATATACAAAAGATAAAAAACTTGTAGATTTAAAAAGTGCCTGCTTAATTTTACAACAGTATTTAGACAGAAAGTGAGATATTATGACAGAGAAAAATGAAGAATTAATTGAAACCTTTGATGAAGACGGAAACAAGGTTGTATTTGAAATGCTTGATATTGTCACGGTTGATGATATTGAATATGCTTTATTGCTTCCAAAATGCGGCGAACATTGCAATTGTGAAAAACACAATCACGAAGATGATCCCGAAGTTCTTGTAATGAGATTAAAAAAAGACGGCGAAGAATATTCATTTGAAGAAATTGAAGATGACAACGAGTTCAATAAAGTTGCTGAATATATTGAAAAAATTGAAGATGAAATAGAAGAATAAAAAAAAGGGTCTGTTATAATCTAATCTAGTGTCGCATTCTGCCGCCGGCTCCTCGCCGCCGTCAGAAATTTTTCTCAGACAAATTTCACAGACCTTTTTTTTATTAGTTTAATACTATTAAATTATCCCCTGTGCAATCATAGCGTTTGAAATTTTCTTAAATGCAGCTATGTTTGCGCCTGCGACATAGTTAATACCTAAATTATATTCTTTGTCCGCTTTTTCGCATTGGTTAAATATATTAATCATAATATTTTCAAGTTTTTTATCAACCTCTTCAAATGACCAGGCTGCACGGAGAGAATTTTGGCTCATTTCTAAAGCAGAAGTTGCAACACCGCCAGCATTAGCAGCTTTTCCGGGGGCTAAAAGAATTTTATTTGCTACAAAATATTCAACTGCTTCATTTGTACAGGGCATATTTGCACCTTCTCCTATTGCAATGGTTCCATTTTCAATAAGCTTTTTAGCCGTTTCAAGAGATATATCATTCTGCGTAGCGCAAGGAAGTACAATATCTGCTTTAATTGAATATATTGGAGGCATATCTCCTTCATTTTCAATATATTCGGCAGTTGGTTCATATTTTAGATATTCTTTTATTCTTCCTCTGTTTACTTCTTTAATTTCTTTTATTGCATCAAGATTAATACCGTTTTTATCATATATACAGCCTGATGAATCACTCATAGCAACAACGTTTGCACCCATTTGCTGAGCTTTTTCGCAGGCATAAATTGCAACATTTCCGCTTCCCGAGATAATAACTGTTTTGCCTGAAACTGTTTCATTATTAGCTTTAAGCATTTCCTTCATAAAATACATTAAACCGTATCCGGTTGCTTCTTTTCTTGCTAAAGAACCGCCGTATTCAAGCCCTTTACCTGTCAGGACACCTGCTTCGTAGGTATTTCTTATCTTTCTGAATTGACCGAATAAGTAGCCTATTTCTCTTCCCCCGACACCGATATCGCCTGCAGGTACGTCTACATCCTGACCTATATGTTTTTGAAGTTCATTCATAAAGCTCTGGCAAAATCTCATAATTTCCAAATCTGATTTTCCTTTAGGGTCGAAATCACTTCCGCCTTTACCTCCGCCTATTGGGAGTCCTGTTAAAGCATTTTTAAATATTTGTTCAAATGCTAAAAATTTCATAATACTTTGGTTTACGCTGGGATGAAATCTCAAACCGCCTTTATAAGGTCCTATTGCACCGTTAAATTGTACTCTAAATCCTCTGTTTACTTGAGCCTGTCCGTTATCATCCACCCATGGAACTCTAAATGATATAATTCTTTCGGGTTCTACCAATCTTTCAAGCAGTCCGATTTTCTTATATTCACTTTCATGTTTTATTATTACGGGTTCCAAAGAAGTCAAAACTTCTTTTAATGCCTGAATAAATTCTTTCTCATTGCTGTTTTTTTGTTCCGTTTCTTCTATTACTTTTTTTAAGTAACCGGATTTAATTTCTTTTTCACACGTAATCATAAACTTTCTCCACTTTTCGGCTTTCGGGTATTTATTATATCATAATTTTTAATTTTTTATTTGAATTATGTATTTTTCTATACTATTTTTTATAGATTTTGCAATATTTTTCTTAAATTCTTCATTTTGAAGCAAAATATATTCTTCAGGATTTATCATATATGCGCATTCAACAAGGACAGAGACAGGATTTGTAGAGCGGTTAAGTGCAAAACTTGATTTATGTACACCGTTATTTTTGAGGTTTAAATCATTTGAAAGATTAATATTTATTATTTCTGATAATAATTTTGCGTTTTCGTTGTAATAATGTACTTCTGTTCCGTGTGTTTCGTATGGATTCTTGCCGTTTGGAAGCGAGTTATTATGAATACTTACCGATATAAGTGCATTATTATCCTTAGCAATTTTTACTCTTTCATATAGACCTATTCTACTGTCATCACTCCTTGAAATAATAACATCAGCCCCTGCATCTTTTAAATATTGTACTAAATACCTGCTTATATCTAAATTTATATCTTTTTCATTAACTCTTGAAGGACCGACAGCTCCTTTTTCGTAACCGCCATGACCCGCATCAACAAATATTTTCAATTCTTTTAAAGGCATTTCTTCATCAATGGTTTCAGGAAGTTTTGCCCTTCGAAAAATCAGGCTGCTGTCATCATAATAGCAGTCATAACCTAATATTGCAGTATCATAATTAAACTTGTATGTATAAAAGGGCTGCGTATTTCCTTCACTGTCTTTTGTATCGACACCGTATAAAGTTAATATTATACTGTTTCCGTTTTGTTCTAAAGTATATAAAACGGGATGAGATAAATAAAATTTTGTATAGTCATATAATTTATCAGAGTAAAATTTCTGTTTCTTTAATTTAGCCGGCATTTTTGATTTCATTGAAACAGGCTCTTTTATATTTGACTTATGTATCCAAAAATTTCCCTGCTCAGCTATTTTATAGTAATCACCCTGCTGCCCGTCTAAATATAAAACAACATTTAAAGGTAAATCGACAACTCTTTTTGAAGAAGAGGAGGCTTTTTCTCTTATTGTCGCATTTTCTTTTATTGTTTTAGTATATAATACTTCATCGTCATTCTTAGTTATGTATTGCAAAGTCTTTGAGGTATTTCCGCCTGCCGGCTTGTTTCTTATTATTGTGTATGCAGCTTCTTCTGTTTTACCGTTGTGTTTTGAGGTTAATTTTATAATGTTTTTTCCATATTCCAATGGTACGACATGGACAAAAAAGCTATTATTCCAAAGTTTTACAGGAGTTGAATTTATATAAAAACTGCTTCCTTTATCTGTATTGCCTGTAAAAAAAACTGATGAAGCGTTAATTGTAACCTGAGAAGATGAAGGATGTACAACATCAATTTTTGCAAAAGCAGTATTTATAATTAATAAAAAATAAATTAATGTTAATATTATGTTTCTATACATAACTATATATTAATGTATAGCTTTTTTATTTTCAATTTATTTTATAATGTATTAATATTTGCATTAAGCTAAAAATAGAATGTATAATATTTTCAGGGTGTATTTATGGAAGAAAATAAAATAGAAGTAATAGTTATAGGGGCAGGACCCGCAGGTGTTAGTGCGGCAATTACACTGGCTAGAGCAGGCAAAAAAGTTTTACTTGTAGATAGAGCTGATAATGCAGGTGATAAAAATATGTTCGGCGGCTGTATTTATGCAAAACAGACGGCTGAAATTTTTCCCGAATTTTGGAAAACAGCACCTGTTGAAAGGGCGGTAACAGAACACAAAATCTTTATGCTTACTGATTACAATTCCTCTCAATTTTCATACAGGTACTCATCTAAGGGAGCATATAAAGCTTTTACGGTAATACGTTCAAAATGGGATAATTGGTGTGTCGAACAGGCTCAAAAAGAGGGTGTTTATTTTGCGCCGAAAACTTTAGTTAAAGAACTTTTAATTGAAAACGGCAAAATCGTAGGAATTAAGACCTCCTTTGAAAAATTTTACGGTAATATAATAATTATTGCTGACGGGGTCAATTCATTACTTGCAAAGCAAATTGGATTGAGAAAAGAAATAAAAGACAATAATGTCACATTAAACGTTAAAGAAGTTTATAAACTTCCTAAGGAGCGGATAAATGACAGATTTAACGTTGATGAAAATGAAGGTATAGCCGCAAAAATTTTGGGCGGACCTTTAAAAGACATGTTTGCAATGGGGTTTATGTATACAAATAAAGATACAATTTCTTTAGGATACGGCATATCTCTTGATGAATTAAAGAAAAGTAAATTAAAACCATATGAACTTCTTGACGAATTAAAAGAACATCCTTCAATTGCGCCGTTTATAAAAGAAGTGGAGCTTGTTGAATATTCCGCACATATGATACCTGAAGGCAGTTTTGATTTTATACCGAAAGTATATGATAACAGAGTTATGATAGCAGGAGATGCCGCAGGTTTTGTAAATAATATTCATTTTGAAGGAACAAATCTTGCTATGCTTAGCGGTAAGCTTGCCGCAGAAACGGCAATTTTTGCACTGGATAAAGGAGATTTTTCCGCTTCTACATTGTCTTTGTATTATAAAAAACTTAAAAACAGCATAATTATAAAAGATTTGAAAACTCACAATAATACAATTTCTTTTTTAAAAAAACATATAAATGTAATTACGTCTTTATACCCTGAATTAGCATGCGAATTTTTTGAAGTGATTTCATCAGCTGATGAAATTCCAAAACACATTAAGTATCGTAAATTTTTATCAAAAATTATAAAAAGCGGTGCAGCCTTTAAATCAGTACCATTGGGGCTATTTGCAATGGAGAAATGTTTAGAAAAATGAATATTAATGAAAAATTAGCAACTTTAAAATATAATAAGGAAAAAGAAAGTCATTTAACGGTTGATAATGATATCTGCATGCGATGTAAAGAAAAGCCTTGTACTTTTATTTGCCCTGCGTGTGTATATGAATGGAATGAAGAAAAATGTTTAATGACTGTAAGATACGAAAACTGTCTTGAATGCGGAGCGTGTAAAATAGCTTGTGATAAAAAAAATATTTTGTGGCGCTATCCTGAAGTTGAATGCGGTGTAAAATTTAAGAAAGGCTAGTAAGAGAGGTTTATATGAGTGAAGAATACAATGCAAGAAATCGAAGATGGTATGATAAAGATCCTATCTTATCACGTTCAATGAAAACTCTTGAAGCTTCTGATGATGAAACACAGATTAAAGTTGCTCTTAATTTAATAAAAATAATCGTTGAACATAATCTTGCCTTCAGCGAATATACTGATGTTAATGAAATTATTGAAGCTGTTGAAGAAGGAATGGATACAAGAGCAAATTCAAGGTGGTATGATATAGACAGAACTGTTCGTGCCGCTATTAATATGCTTCAAAATTCGCCGCCGGAAACTCAAAAAATTATTGCTAAAGAAATGGCTAAAATTGTTATCGATAAAATAAAAGAAGATAAAGATATTGAAGAATTGAAAAAAGAGCTTGAACAGCAGGACTTTTTTGATGATACAAAAGACGATTTTAAAGATTAAGGAAATAATTCTTTTTTATGGCAATTCCGAAGAAATGGAAAATTAAAGATAATACAATAGATGATAATTTGCTTGAATTCTGCGGCGGAAGCAGAGTTCTTGCTTTATTGCTTAAAAATAGGGGGATAGACACTAAAGAAAAAATAATTAATTTCCTTAATCCTCTTAAAGCAAAATTTTCAAATCCTGATATCTTCAAAGATATGCAAAAATCAGTTGAACGTATAAAATCAGCAATAGAAAAAAAAGAACACATTACTGTTTACGGTGATTTTGATGCAGATGGAGTAACATCAACGGCGCTGTTATTTTTAACTTTAAAAAAAATAGGCGCCGATGCCGATTTTTACCTTCCCGACAGAAACATCGAAAGTCATGGTCTTAATACAGGCGCTTTAGTTAAAATAATATCTAAGAAAAAATCACGTTTAATAATTACCGTTGATTGCGGAATTTCAAATTCTGCGGAGGTAAATTTTGCAAAAGGTTTTAAAACGGATATTATAATTACAGACCACCATGAAGCACCTGAAATTCTGCCTGACGCTTTTGCCATTATTAACCCTAAGGCTGCTGATTCCGTTAATCCTGCATTATCGGTCGAAGAACTTCAAAGCCTTAATTATCTTGCAGGTGCCGGAGTCGCTTTTAAGCTGGCATGCAAGCTTTTAGAAGAATATAATTCTGAAGATTTTGTATATGAAATTCTTCCTCTTGCTTGTGTCGGTACAATCGGAGATGTTGTTGAATTATTAGGCGAAAACCGTTCTATCGCTGCAATGGGTCTTGAATTAATAAGAAACGGAAAACATAAGGGAATTCAAAAATTATTAAAATCCTCAGGATTAGAAGATATTTCAGCTGTTACCTCCGATAATATTGCATATACCATTGTCCCGAGGCTTAATGCCGCAGGCAGACTTGAAGCCCCTGATACTGCCATAAATCTTTTAGTTTCCGATAATGATGAAGAACTTGATAAAACCATTGAAACTCTTAATGATTTGAATAAATTAAGGCAGGAATTATGCGACGAAACCTTTAAAAATGCTGTTATGATGTATTCAAAAAATGCTTCGGAGAACAAAAAAAGCATTGTATTATTTAATCCTGACTGGCATATAGGAATCATAGGAATTGTGGCCTCCAAGCTTGTAGAGAATTTTAATAAACCTGTTTTTCTTATGACAAAGGATGCAAATTCTTCAAATATCATCAGATGTTCTTGCAGAAGTATTCAAAATTTAAATATTCACTCGGTTTTATCACAGCATAAAGATTTATTTCTCGGCTTTGGCGGTCATAAAATGGCGGCGGGATTTTCTTTTGACGAAAATAAAATTTCTTTTGATAACTTTAAAAAAATACTAAACTCAACTATTGATGAATTTTCTCAAAATATCGATTTTAATAGTATTACAATTAATGCGGATATGGAACTGTCACCTTCGGATATTAATATTGAAACAGTAAAAATTATTGATAAACTTCAGCCTTTTGGAGCTGCTAATCCTTCTCCTTTATTTGTTATGAATGAAGCTGTATTGAGTAATTTTAAAATGATGGGGCAAAATAATAATCACCTTAAAATGTTTATATCAAAGGAAAATATACCGTTTGAATGCGTAAAATGGAACTGCCCCGACTTTAACCTTCCAACTGATTCTAATTTGGATTTATTATTTTCTTTAAGATTAAATACCTTTAATAACAATACTGTTGTCCAATTAATGATTGAGGATGTTCATTCTGAATTTATTAAACTTAAAAATAATTGCGAGATAAAAATTCTTGACCACAGAAATAAAAAAAACATTCTGCCTCAAGTATTCGATTATATTACATCTACAAAAAAAATGACTGCTATTTATATTGAAAATACTGCTTTAGCGACTCAACTTAAATTGCCTGATGAAATACAAAAGAAAGTTTTTTCAAAAAATAACATTCCTTCTGATATAGAACAGATAATGTTTTTTGATATACCTGCTATAAAAGAGGATTTTTATAAAATATTAAAAGAAGTAAAGCCGGATATAATACATCTCATGAATTTTAATATATCCGAAATAGGTACGGATAATTTGATTGCAAAGCTGTCAGGCATGATAAAATATGCTCTTTCTAATTTAAGCGGAATTATAAATTTAACTAGAGCGGCAAAGGCTTTATCTGTAACGGAAGAAACCGTAGAGTGCGCATTAGCGGTTTTTGAGGACTCTAAAATGATTGATTTAAATAAACTTGATGAAAATAATTTTAAAATATCTTATAT
>JAJQHF010000105.1 GCA_021199975.1 Candidatus Gastranaerophilales bacterium | reverse complement strand
GTATTACTATTGACGATAAAGAACAAACTATGAAAGAACTGCAGGAGGAAGTTAATCTGCTGAAAGAGCAAGGAGTTAATAAAATATTTCTTTTATCACATGAAGGAAATGCAGTTGAAAAAGAAATTGCGCAAACTGTAAGCGGAATTGATGTTATTCTTGGCGGACATTCTCATGACTTGATTGAAGATGTTAAACCCGGCGAAAATTTATTCTATTCTCCATCAGGTGAACCTGTTATTGTTACACAAGCAGGAAGGGACGGCAACAATTTCGGTATTTTAAATCTTGAATTTAATGATGACGGTCAGATAACTTACGTTCAAAATAATATATTAGATACTAATAAATATTCGCCGGATATAGTTATGTCAAAAACTGTCAATTCAGTTCTTGGAGAATCTCCGATTGCAGGTAATTTAAAATATTCTGATCCACTTCCGAAAAATAGCTTACTTGAAGAAAATCCTTGGGCTGATTTTGTTTCCGATGCTCTCAGAACTGAGCTTGATTCTGATATAGCTTTAATTAATTCTGGTAATTTTAGAGGCAGTGTCGGTACAGGAGAAGTAACAGAACGTGATATAACAAGTATTTTTCCATTCAGTAACAAATTATTTAAAGTTAAAATAAATGAAAAAGATTTGGTTGACGCAATAAAACTTTGTGGTAAATCATTGTCTTCACATAATTCAAAGCCCGGAATAATGCAAGTTTCAGGTCTTTCATATACATTAGACTCTAAAGGTGAACTAAAAGAAATGCAATATATTGATAAGCAGGGAAATAAACAGCAAATCGATGTAAATAATCCTAATCCGGAAAAAATTTATACTGCTGTTTATGATGAGTTTTTAGTGGGCGGCGGTGATAATCTTGAAATGTTAAAGCGTAATGATGACGAGATAATTGAACGCTATGACTATGATAAAGATAAAGTTACCGTTGATTATATAAAGTCCTTAGAACAACCCTTTGAAGTAAGAAAAGATGACAGAATTAAAATATTAAATTAATTATAATTGAAAGTTCTTTTTAATCTTTACAAATATTTAATTTGACCTTTTTTTGCTTATTTTTTACAATAATCTATGTATTGATTATTTAAATGAATTCTTGGAGTATAAAAAATGAATGCACATAAAGTTGCGGTTATCGGCTGCGGTATTTGGGGTAAGAATGTTGTAAGAAATTTTTATAATCTTAATGCTCTGCATACGGTTTGTGATTTAGATGAGGAAAATAGAAAAAATTTGAAACAGCAGTATCCCGATATAAATATTATTGCAGATTCAAATGAAGTATTTTCTAATTCTGAAATTGAAGCAGTTGCAGTTGTTACACCAAGCCATACTCATTATAAAATTGTTAAAAAAGCTATTGAAGCAGGCAAGCATGTTTATGTAGAAAAACCGATTTCTACAGTTTCCGCTGAAGCTCAAGCTTTAGCAGATTTAGCGCAAAAAAATAATATGGTATTAATGGTAGGTCATTTGTTAATGTATCATCCTGCGGTTAACAGGTTAAAAATGCTTATTGATGAAGGGGCTTTGGGTGAAATAAGGTATGTTCAAAGCGACAGATTGAACATTAACCACTTTAAAAATGATAGAAGCGTTATGTGGGATTTAGCTCCTCATGATGTTTCAATGACAAGTTATATTTTAGGTAAAGAACCTGTAAGAGTTATTAGTGCTGTAGGTGCATCGTCTGATAACAATGATATTATGGATGTTACTCATGTTACAATTGAGTATGAAGATAATATCATAGCTCATATCTCTGACAGTTGGATTCATCCGCAAAAAAGGGTAAATTTACTTGTACGGGGTACAAAAGCTACGGCAATTTTTGACGATACTTTAGCTGAAAATAAGCTTCAAATATTTGAAAGTTCTTCTCCTAAAGTTTCAAAAAATGAGGTTTTGGATTATATAGAAATTGAACCCTTAAAACTTGAATGCCAGCACTTTTTAACTTGCATTGAACAGGGAAAACAGGCAAGAAGCGACGGTCATAACGGTTTTAATGTAGTAAAGGTTCTTGAAGATGCGGAAAAAATTATGCTCGGTGAAAAAGTAAAGGCATTGGATTCCGTTAATTTTGCACTTTCAAGAAGCAAGAAATAGTATAGAGGTTTATAATGGCAAATTTATTAACAATTCTCAGAATGATTCTTTGTGTTATAGCTATAGAGTTTTTATTTACACGCAGACCTGATTTAGTGTTTGCCTCTATGTTTATTACTCTGTTTGTTATTGTTTTAGATGGTTTAGACGGCTATGTTGCACGGTCTTTAAAAGAAACATCTAAATTTGGCTCTGTTTTTGATATTTTAGGCGATAGGGTTGTTGAAAACCTCTATTGGATTGCATTTGCTTCCCTTGGATGGGTTGGTGTTTGGGTGCCTATGGTTGTTGTTACAAGAGGCATTTTAACAGACGGTTTTAGAAGCATTGCTTTATCTCAAGGATATACTGCTTTTGGTTCTTCAACCATGATGAAAAACAAATTTTGTCATTTTCTTACAGCTTCAAGATTTTCACGTGCCGTGTACGGTGTCGCAAAAACTTTAGTATTTTTAATGCTTATAATTGCTTACATTCCGAATATTGAATATCTAAATATTATGACAATTGATAATTACACATGGTTTGTTGCAATTCAGCCTAATTTGGCATTGACGGCTGATATTTTAGTATATATAACTGTAGCTATGTGTATAATACGTGCAATCCCCGTGTTCGTAGAAAGTAAAAGATATATTAATAATGATAAAGAGCAAGTTTAATATAGTACTTTATGAACCTGAAATACCTCAAAATACAGGTAATATTGCAAGATTGTGTGCTTGTACCGGCGCAAATTTGTTTTTGGTCGGAAAAATCGGGTTCTCTTTATCTGATAAATACTTAAAACGTGCCGGCTTAGATTATTGGAAGGATGTTTCGATAACTAAATATGATAATTTGTAGGATATAAAATCTGAATATAAAAATTAAAAATTTTATTACTTAACTAAAAAATCAAATAAAAATTATACAGATATATCTTTTAAACATGGTGACTTTTTTGTTTTTGGACCGGAAACAAGAGGAATTCCGGAAAGTATATTAGAGGAAAATAAAAATGAAGCAATTACAATACCGATGCAAGAGGGGCTGAGAAGCTTAAATCTTTCAAATTCGGTTGCTATTGTTTTGTATGAGGCAATAAGACAAAATGGCTAAATTTATTAACATTAAATCAATATGCGGTAAACTTCCACAACGTAAAGAAGAGTCTAACAAGGCAACTTTCGGAAGGATATTAAATATAGCTGGCTCTAAAAATTTTATAGGTGCCGCATATTTATCTTCGATATCTGCATTAAAAATGGGGGCAGGCTATTTGACACTTGCATGTCCTGATATTATTGTTCCCGTTATTGCAGCAATGGCGCCGGAAGTTACTTTTATACACCTTAATTCTACTGATATCGGTTCTATTTCTTCAAATAATGAAATAAAAAATTTATATTCCTACAACGTTGTTTCTTTAGGCTGCGGAATTACAACAAATGAACAGACAAGCAGTTTTGTTTTTGATTTATTAAAACAGCTTAACAAAGTTCAAAAAGTAATTATAGATGCTGACGGTATAAATATTTTGTCGGGATTTAGAGGGGATATATCCTTGAAAAATACTGTTATAACTCCTCATCCTAAAGAACTTTCAAGACTTTTAAACGTTACGGTTGAAGAAATAAATGAAAATAGAGAAAAATATGCAAGAATTACATCTCAAACTTATGAGTGCATAACAGTTTTAAAAGGTCATAACAGCATTGTTACAAACGGAGAAAAAGTGTTTATAAACAATACCGGTTCTTCTGCTCTTGCAAAAGCAGGTACAGGGGATGTGCTAACAGGAATAATTGCGGGGCTGCTAGCTCAAAATGTTTCACCATTTGATTCCGCAATTATCGGTACTTTTTTACACGGACTTGCGGGCGATATTGCTTCTGTTGATTTGACAAAATATTCAGTTCTCGCAAAAGATGTTATTGATTATTTACCTTTCGCAATAAAACAAGTACTTTCGCAAGAATGAGAATTGCCCATGGATGATGAATATATAAAACAATTACAAGAAAGACTTCAGAAAAATCCAAAAGATTATGACGCTATGGAGTTATATGCAATAGCGCTTTCAGATATAGGAGAGAATGAAGAAGCACTAAAAAATTTTATGTATTTAAAAGGTGTTTTTCCGTCTAATGCTAAAATTTACTATAATATAGGGATTATTCTTGAAAAGCTTAAACATAATGAAGAAGCCGCTGCCTTTTATGAAAAAGCTTTATCTCTATCCAAAAATGATACTGATATTATGTATAATCTTGCTAATTCTTATATAAAAACAGGAAATTTAGATGAAGCTGAAAAACTTTTTCTTAAAGTTATTGAAATAGATAAAGAGGATGAAAATTCTTTCTTCCATTTAGGTGAAATATATTCAAGAAAAAAAAAATCACGAAGAAGCTGTTAAATTTCTTCAAAAAGCTGTAGAAATTGATAGTAAGGATGCAATTGCAAAATTTTATCTTGCTTATGAAATGAAGCTTACGGGAGAAATTGAAAAAGCTGTAAATTTGTATGGAGAGGTGATTTCTTTAAATCCTGACTACAGCTGGGCATATTATAATCTTGCTTCTATATACATGGAAACGGGAAAAGAGGAGCAGGCAATTTTGTATCTTGAAAAAACATTGAAAACAAATCCAAAAGATAAAGATGCTTTAAGTTTACTTGTAAAGATATTTTGTAAAAATAAAAAATTTTCAGCAGCAGAAAAATTATTAAGGCAGGCAATGCATGATTTACCTGAGGAAGCGGATGTTTATTATCTTCTTGCTCAAGTTCATAAAAAATTGAGAAGCAAAATTAATTATATAAAATATTTAAAACTTGCAATAAAAAGAAAAGTTTCTTTTTCTGGTGATGCGGATGCTTTAGAATCGGAATTAAAAGTTGCAGAGAGCAAATAAAAAATGAGAATTCAGAAATAAATTCTCATTTTTGCCGTGCCTCTGCCTATCGACAAATATAAATAAAGTTTTCTTTAAATATATCTACTTTAATTATAATTACACCCGCAGCTTACACCTTAGTGCTGCTGCGTTCCCGCCCTGACACGGTTCGATGGGCTGCGCCATAACTACAATTACTATCAACGATATGTTTAAAGTCCGCCGTATTCATACAAGCCTCACGGCAGGCTCTGCACCCCGCTGTGCGTTCGGGTCGAGAGATCCGCAATGTCCCCGTGGAGCACGGCTTATTTATTATAATCTAAAAATTTTACTTCTGCAAATTTTTCGTGTGTTATAAATTAACTTTTTATCATATCTTCTTCGATACGGATTAATCTGTTATATTTAGAGGTTCTTTCTCCTCTTGACATTGAACCTGTTTTAATTTGTCCTGCATTTACTGCAGCTGATAAATCAGATATAAATGTGTCCTCTGTTTCTCCTGAGCGATGAGATATAATTGTCCTGTAATTGTGCTGTTGGGCAAGTAAAATTGTATCAAGAGTTTCGGAGAGTGTTCCTGTTTGATTTGGTTTAATTAAGATTGCATTGGCAATTTGTTCTTTAATGCCAAATTCAAGCTTCTCATAATTCGTTACAAACAAGTCATCCCCTACAAGCTGGCATTTATGACCCAAAGTACATGTTAACTTTTTCCAGCCATCAAAGTCTTCTTCACTTAATCCGTCTTCTATTGAAGTAATCGGATATTCGGTTATAAGGTTATCAAGATAATTAATCATTTCACAGGAGGATAATTCTTTTTCTTCCCCTTTTAAAATGTATTTACCGTCTTTATATAATTCTGAGGCGGCGGCATCAAGGCAGATTTTTATTTCATCTGTGTTGTACCCTGCATTATTAATTGCAAGAATAATTAGCTCAAGAGCCTCTTTATTTGTTTTTATATCGGGTGCAAATCCGCCTTCATCTCCTACCGCTGTTGAAAAGCCATGGTTATTTATTATCCTTTTAAGTTCGTTAAACACTTCGCTTCCCATTTTTATACTTTCAGTTATGTCGCAGCTTCCTACTGGCTGTATCATAAATTCTTGAAAATCAAGTTTGTTGTTTGAGTGTGCGCCGCCATTTATTACGTTCATCATTGGTATGGGCATAGTTGAAGCGTAAATTCCGCCGAGGTATTTGTATAACGGTATATTTATATCGTTTGCCGCTGCTCTAGCAACTGCTAGAGATACACTTAACATTGCATTTGCGCCGAGTTTTGATTTATTTTTTGTATCATCTTTTTCTATCATTATTAAATCTATTTTTTTTTGATTAAATGGATTTTGATTTATTAACAGCGGTTTTATAACTTTTTCTATGTTATTTATGGCTTTGTAAACACTTTTGCCGAAAAATTGATTATTGTCGTTATCTCTAAGTTCAACTGCTTCAAATTTTCCTGTAGAGGCTCCGGAGGGAACTGAAGCTCTGCCGGTTGTGCCGTTTGAAAGTATTACATCTGTTTCAATTGTCGGTATTCCTCTTGAATCAATTATTTGCCTTGATTTAATATCTTTTATTTTGTTTATCATAAATTCCCTCGTTTCTATTTATCTAAATGAGCATCTCACAACCTTATGAATTGTGATATAATCTACATGTATATATTTTGGAGGTAAAATGAAAAGTTCAAATCCTATGTTTAGAGACAGTATTTATGAGCAGGCTTATGCGTTGTCAGAGCATCCTATGACGGCTGCGGGAACAATGAATAAGCTGTTATTATTGTCTGCTGTTTTATTGATTGGCGCAGGTGCTGTTTATTATCAATTTTCGCTTGGTCATCTTGATTTTGTAAATATGCTTGTTATTATTGGTTGTGTTGTAGGATTAATATTAGCTTTTATTATTAGTTTTAATCAAAAATTAGCACCATATTTAGCACCTTTATATGCATTTTCTCAAGGTGCGGCTTTGTCGGGAATTTCCTGCTTTTTTGAAGCTTCTTTCCCGGGAATTGTTATACAAGCCGTTTCCATGACATTTATTGCTGTTTTTGCAATGGCTCTTTTATACAGAGCAGGGATAATAAGAGCAACAGAAAAATTTAAAGCTGTTATTATAACTGCAACTGCGGCAATTTTGGTATTTTATATTATTTCGTTTATTATGATGCTGTGTCACGTTAATGTTCCGTATTTTTCTGTTAATACACCTGTTACAATCGGAATAAACGTTGTTATTGCAATTATAGCGGCATTAAATTTAATTATTGATTTTGATTTTATAGAAAGAGGTGTTCGAACACCTTTACCGTCTGTTTATGAATGGTATGGCGCCTTCGGTCTGCTTGTAACTATCTTATGGCTCTATGTGGAAATTTTAAGACTCCTTTCAAGGCTTAAAGAAAGGTAATTTTAATAAAAAGGAAGAGGAATTTTATATAATAAAATTCCTCTTCCTCTTTTTATAAATCATCATCAATAACAGGAATATCCGCAATATCAGGTTTTTTATCTTAAACAACGGATCGTTTTAAATCAACTTCTTGTATATAAGATGCATCGCTATAATAATTAAAATTTGAAAAATGTGTTTATTTTTTCATTCTTATGTATTATCCAATATCTCTTTTATTTTTTTATTAATTTCGCATCTTTAATCATCATTTGTGCATTCACTTAACATATCATACAACTCAGATAGTTCTTGCGAATTTGAAGTGGACATGCTTCTTTGGAGTTGTTGATAGCTCAATGAAAGTCCATCATCATTCAACCCAAATTCAGCTTGTTTTTGATTTATTTTTGTAAGTATCATTTCTCTTTCATCATCATTACTTGCATTTTCTAATTCTTCATATAGACTTATTAGATCATCAGATTGTATTGTATTTTATTTTATTTTATTTTCATTTTTATTTTCTGATATATCCGTTTCTTCTTCCAATGTGTTACTAAAATCGAAGATACTACGATCATCTTCAGAAATATTGCCATTTTGAGGTACATCTGTAGGTCTTGTAATTGTTGATTCAATCATTTGCGAATTAATTTTCATATTTACACCTTAATATTATGACTACAATGTTTATATCGGTGCAGGAGATATTTCTGTCGATTATTAAGAAATATTTTTAATTTGATATTTAAATTTAG
>JAJQHF010000257.1 GCA_021199975.1 Candidatus Gastranaerophilales bacterium | reverse complement strand
CAACGATAATATAAAATAAAATATGCGTATAACTATGTTTTCTTAAAATACAAATAGCAATAACATAATAGTAAATAGTTTAATTATGGTGGAAGCATGACATATTCAAAAGCAGAAATTGGAGAAAATATTAAAAGAAACAGGGCTATAAGAGGAATCACACAATGTCAATTGGCTGAAAAGGTTGGTTTGACGGAAAAACAAATTTCTAAAATAGAAACTGGTATTCATTATCCAAAGTTTGAAAATTTTATTAAAATATTAGATGCTCTTCATTTATCAATGAAAGAGTTTGCAATGTGTTCAGTGCCGCAGCAAACTCCAGCACTTAAAAGTTTATTAAATATAATCTATTCCTTAGATGAAGAAGAAGTTAAGTGCTATTTATCTATATTCAGAAATATAGAAAAGATGAAAAGTAAAAAAGAATTATAATGTAGTAATGACTAAAGGAGAGGTGTCCGAGCGGTTTAAGGTGCAAACCTGGAACGTTTGTGCAGGGGAAACTCTGCCGCGGGTTCGAATCCCGCCTTCTCCGTTTTTTTAATATATTAGTGAATTATATATTAATACCCTCCTATCATGTTCCTAAATATTGCTATGATTTTAAAAAAATTATTCTATAAATATATACTTAGAAAAAATTACTACAGATATGGCAGCTGTAAAAGGTGCGGTGACTGTTGCAGCAAAATATATGTGTGTCATCAAAAAAGTATGATTAATGATATAAAAGAATTTGAAAAATTAAAAAAACTTCATCCTTTTTATACATATCTTGAAGTTATTGACAAAGATTCAAACGGACTTGTGTTTAAATGCAGAAATTTTGATAAAGAAAATCACATATGTAAAATACACAAATTAAGACCCGGCATTTGCAGACGATATCCTGATGAAATAATTTTAAAAATGAAGGGTGTTATGTCTGAAAACTGCGGATTTTACTTTAAACCGATAGATACATTTGAAGAAATTTTAAATAAAACAAAAAAGAAATTAATTTAACTTATGAGTAAATTCAAGAAATTTCTTTGTTAATCCTGCATTATGTACCCTGTGGATATTTATACAAGTCATATTCGATGAATACAAAGCAGTTACAATATCTGATTGTTCAAAATCAACATTAAATGTACTTCTTATAAAAGATTTTCTTGAAATACCTAAAAGAAGAGCTACATTTAATGTTTTAAATTCTTCCATTCTTTTTAATAATTCAAAACTTGTTTCAGCTGATTTTCCAAAACCTATTCCAACATCAGCAATTATATTTTTTCTATACATGCCTGCATTTAATAATTTTGATATTTTTGAATTAAGAGAAAAGTATATTTCTTCAACGGCATCTCTGTTTGTAAAATCAGAAGAAACAGCCGGCACTTTATCAGAGTGCATAATTATTACAGGAATATTGTTTTTGCTTACACAATCGAAAAGATTTTTATCATAATCCAATCCCGAAACATCATTAACAATATCAGCTCCGCTATTAAGTGCTTTTTCAGCTGTTTTATAATTTCTAGTATCAATACTTATCGGGACAGAAATGCCATCTTCTCTAATAGCTTTAATAATAGGAATCACTCTTTTTATTTCTTCTTCTGTAGAAACAGTTTGTGCCGAAGGTCTTGTCGATTCGCCGCCTATATCAATAATATCAGCACCCTCTGATATTAATTTACGGCATTGATTAAGGGCAGAATTTATATTATTATATTTGCCTCCGTCTGAAAAAGAATCCGGTGTAATATTTAATATCCCCATTATATATGGCTTAGACCAATCAAAGATATAATCTTTTATAGTAAGTGGTTCTAAAGAATGATTAATTATATTTTTTAATTCAGATGCCAATTCTTTTAAACGAAAAGGTTGTTTCTCCAAGTTTAAAATAAGTTTGCTCAACTGTGAAGAATTTGCAAATAAAAGACAGTCTGTTGTTTCACACTTACAGGTAACAGAGTTTCTGTTAACCGCACAGTCAAAACCCAAAGAAAGACATATTTGCTTTAAAATATTTGCTTCATATGGTTTTAAATTAAAAACCTTATACAAATTGCCGTAATATTTGTATGAAGCTGAATTAATATAGGATTTATCAAAGCCTATTGAATTAAGCTCTTTTATAACATTTTTATTTGCATTTTTAACTAATATATCCGACATAAATATATTATAAAAAAACGGACTGCTTTGTGCAATCCGTTTTTATAAAATTAATTATTTGTATTATGTTAAAGCAGAAACAATTTCACCTAATGCAGAAATGTCAGCCAGCGACGATTTTGCACCGGTATACGCATTTTGAGATTTTTGTACAATATCTTTAACTCCGTCGTCGTTTGAATCTTTTTTCAAAATTTGAGGAACAACTGAGGCAACTGCAGCGGCACCGGCAGCATTTTGAAATGCTCTGTTAGCTCTTTCCGGATTTGCAACATCTTTAGGTATACCGGAATAAGCAATTTTTTTATAACCATTTCTTGCTAATTCTTCTGTTTTAGCTAAAACTTTACCTGTTATTTCTTTTGCCTTTTTTAATTTTCCGGGAGTGACATCTGCTGATGATAAAGATTTCGCTTTATTTTGAACCATCTGAGAACCTTTCTTTAAAGCACCTTCTAATTTTTGCGGAGCCGATTTAAAGATCTTTGAAAAAACTGCCCCTGAACCTTTGCCGACTGCATATATACCTGCTGCAGAAGCCGCAACCGAAATACCAATAGCTAAGGGACTTTTTATATCGTCAGATTTAACATGAGTTTTTTGAAACTCATCTACTCTATCTATATTTTCAATGTAATTTCTACTGTTACATTCTTCACAACCAAAAGAAACTTGCGGTTTAATAGGAGTACAATTAACAGATGCCATATTCATATTTTATACCTTTCCTTATTTACTTATTCTACAACAATTAAAACAATAAATATTTTTTTTTGCTTAATTATAAGTAAATATTAAGAAAAGTTTACAAAAAATATTAACTTTCCATATTTTTTATTTTGTTATACAAAGTTGTAACTTTGTTTGCCCAATCACCGCCTACACAGTAGTGGCTTCCGATTGCTGAAACATTATCTATATCAACAGAATTAACATCAGAATACCTTGAGCTGTATGCGGCAAGATTTTTTGCCATTGCTTCAAGACCTGCTTCTACACTTGAATATGATGCAAAACCAGAGGATGTTTTTCCGTTGTCACCTGAGCCTGTTACACCTCCAAAGTTGTTGTGATTTACAGCTAAATTGCTGCTTCCATAGCCGGATTCCAAACAAATAATTGCAGCTAGAAATTCAGGTTCTATATCATATTTTTCCGCTATTTCAGCAACAAGGTCTTCTTGTCCTTCAAGAGCACCTGAGAACAAATCATCAGGTAAAGATCCGGAAGAAACGGAATATTCCTTTTCGGCTTCTTCTTCTTTCTTTGTATTTATAACTTCATTAACTTCATCCAAAGCGGCCTGAGCTTCTTCTAATTCAGATTTTGCCGTACTTAGTTCGCTTTCTTTTACTTCTGATACATTATTTTTTGCATCATTATATGATTCAAGTGCTTTTTTAGTTGTACTTGAACAGCAATCAAGAATTTCTTCTTCAATATCTTCTCTTGTTTCTTCAAGTTTTGTCAATTCTTTTTCTGCTGTAGAAAGCTGATCTTCATAGTCCTCTTTTTCTTCTTTCAATGTTTCTAAATCGTCTTCCTCTCTGTCAATCCGGGCTTCAAGATCTGATATTGCCTTTTCTACATCATCAATTGCATTATCAATTTCCTGCTGTTTTTCTTCATCATCACTTGATTGTGATTGCAGCTTTGATAAAGATGTTTTATAACCGCTTAAAGTTGCATTATCAGCAGAAATTGTGTCCTCGGCTTCCGATATTTCGGCATCTTTATCGTTTATGCTTATATTCAGATTGTCTATTGTGTCTTCTTTCTCTTCAATAGCATCCAAATTTTCCGTTCTTCTGTTTTTTAAATCATCTGATATGTTATCATCATTTTTTACAGCTTCATCATATGCTTCTCTTGCATCTTCATATTCTTCTTCAGCTTCTTTAACCGCCGTATTTTCGCCTGAATATACGGCATTAACTTTTTCTTGCGCCTCAGAAACATCGTCTTCTCTTTCAGATTGAATTGTTTCTAATTCACTGAGTGATTTACTTTCAAGCGAATCATCCGTTGTAGAGGATGATGCTGCAGATGAAACGGCAGAACCCGAGCCTGTACTTCCCGTGCTTCCGGTACTTCCTGTTGAAGAAGTACTTCCTGTATTTGAAACTTCTGTATCTGCAGATGTTGAAGATGATGTATCATCTGTTTCTTCAATAGAAGTTGATGTATCTTCTGATTTTTCACCATCCTCCGAAGTTTCCTCATAAGAAAACTTGCCTTCAATTATTTCTGCGACAGCCTTTTGTATATCCGTTTCCGATAATTCGCTGTCATCACCGTCATAACCTTTGATATATTCTTCAAATTTTGCTTTTTCCTCATCGCTTAAAACACTGTCGCCATCAGTATCTAATGCTTTTATAACAGTTTTATTTTCATACGTTTTAGCTAAAAGATTTTCAATAGTAGTACCTTCTTCTGCAGCAGTGTTTTTTGTTTCTGTAGTAGTACCTTCATCTGTTTCAGCGCTCGTAACTGCAACTTCACTCTCTGCCTGAACTTCATAAGTTCCTTCCTGTATTCCCGTAACAGCTTCTGCAAGAGAATCAAAAGAAATCTCACCATTTTCATCAGATGACAGCCCGCTTAAAAATATGTTAATTTCATCTTCGTTTAAATCACCGCTGTTATCTGAATCCAATGCGCTTATTACACTCTCATCCGAGAAAGCTTCATTCAATGCTTCCGTCATGAAGGAATCAGTATTTTCTTCCGCTTCATCAACCAGTTTTCCGTTAACAACATCCATTTGCATAATTTCACTTATACTTTTTGAAAAAATGCTTACATCTGCACCTGTTTCTTCAACAAGATAATCTTTAAATTCGCTGCTATACATAAATATGCTTACTGAAGAATTTTGCAGTACTTCGGAAACGGCATTCCCTTCAGACTCTCCGAGTTTTTCTGATAAATAACTGACAAACCCTGCCTTTATTGATTCAAAGTTCATACTGTTACTGCTCCTTTTCTCTTTAAATTGTATAACGGATTTTATTGGATAAAACTTTAATAAATTTTACAATTTGTAATTATTTATAATTCAGAATTCGGTCTGATTGTATTAATCAGCTTAAATTTCTGCAAAAAAAATTATTTGTATGATAATATTAGTATATAAATCTATTTCATTATCGGAGATTAGGGAGAATGATTGACTTATTATTAAAATTATTAGGTGATCCTAATAACAACAAAATAAAAAAGGTTATGCCGATTGTAGAACACATAAATGCCTTGGAGCCTGCCTATATAAAATTAACTGATGAAGAATTAAAAAATAAAACTTTGGAATTTAAACAAATATTAGCAGAGCGCCAAACTTCAAATGATTTAAAGAAAGATAGAGAATTGGAAAAACAAGCTCTTGATTCAATTCTGCCGGAAGCTTTTGCAACAGTTAGAGAAGCGGGTAAGCGTGTTCTTAATATGAGGCATTTTGATGTTCAGCTTTTAGGCGGAATATTTTTACATGAAGGACAAATTGCAGAAATGAGGACAGGTGAAGGAAAAACTTTGGTTGCAACTCTGCCCGCATATCTTAATGCACTTACCGGAAAGGGTGTCCACATTGTTACCGTTAATGATTACCTTGCTCAAAGAGACAGTGAATGGATGGGGAAAATTTTTACTTTTTTGGGGCTTTCTGTCGGGGTTATTTTATCAGGCATGAACGATTATGAAGGATATAACCTTAAGAAAAAAGCTTATGAATGTGATATTACATACGGAACAAATAATGAATTCGGGTTTGATTATTTAAGAGATAATATGGCTGCATCTGTTGAACAGAGAGTACAGCGGCCTTATAATTATGCAATAATAGATGAAGTTGACAGTATTTTAATTGATGAAGCAAGAACTCCTCTTATTATAAGCGGAAGATTAGATAAATCAGCCGAATTATACAGAACAATGGCTGCTGTTGCACCTCAGCTTGAAAAAGTAAAGCATTATGAAGTTGATGAAAAAAATAAAAATGTCATATTAACAGAAGAAGGCATTGATAAAGCTCAGGAAATTCTAGAGATAAAAGATTTATTTGATATAAATAATCAATATGCACATCATCTTTTACAAGCCTTAAAAGCAAAAGAACTCTTTCATTTAAATACTGATTACGTTATTAAAAACGGAGAAGTGATTATTGTTGACGAGTTTACCGGAAGACTAATGGAAGGGCGCCGTTGGTCTGACGGACTTCATCAGGCTGTTGAAGCAAAAGAAGGCGTAAAAATACAGGATGAAACTCAAACATTGGCAAGTATTACTTTCCAAAATCTGTTTAGATTGTACCCTAAACTTGCAGGTATGACAGGTACCGCAATGACGGAAGAAGCTGAATTCGGGAAAATATACAACCTTGAGGTAACAAGAATTCCTACAAATAAAACCGATATAAGGAAAGACTTGCCTGATATTATTTATAAAACAGAAAAAATAAAATATCTTGCAGTCGTAGATGAAATTATAAAAATGCACGAATTGGGACGTCCTGTTCTTGTAGGTACTATAAGTATTGAAAAATCAGAACTTGTTTCAGAAATATTGAAAAAAAGAGGAATAAAACATAATATTCTGAATGCAAAACACCATGAAAAGGAAGCCTACATTATTGCACAGGCTGGAAGGTATGGAGCTGTTACAATTGCAACAAATATGGCAGGAAGAGGTACTGATATTCTTCTCGGAGGTAATCCTGAATATCTTGCAAAAGAAGAACTTACAGCAAAAAAGATTACACCTGATTCAAATCCTGATTACGAAAAAATTAAAAACGAAGTACTTGAAAAAACAAGGAAAATAACAGAGGAGGAACACGCTAAAGTTATAAATGCAGGCGGACTCCACGTTATAGGTACAGAAAGACATGAATCAAGACGTATTGATAATCAGCTCAGAGGTCGTGCAGCCAGACAGGGCGACCCCGGTTCAACAAGATTTTTCCTTTCTCTTGAGGACAGTTTAATGAGAATTTTCGGAGGTCAGCAAATTATGGCGCTGATGAATTCTTTGAATATAGATGAAAATTTGGCAATTGAAAACAGATTAATTACCAGACAGATAGAAAGCAACCAAAAAAAGGTAGAAACCTTCCATTTTGATGCAAGAAAAAGCGTACTTGAGTATGATGATGTTATGAATTTACAGAGAGAAAAGTTCTACGCACAAAGAAATAAAGTTCTTGAAGGTTCTGACCTTAGAGAAGATATTATATATATGATTGAAAGAGAAACAGACAGACTTTTAAAAACTTATATTGCGCCGGGGATGAATCCTGATGAATATATTTATGATGATTTAGTTTCTCTTGTTAAAGAAATTCATTCCGAAATTCCGCAGTTGTCTTTTATTCAGGTAAAAGATATTCAAGGGCTTAAATATGAAAATGTTTACGCAAAAATAAGAGATTTCGCACTGGAAGCATATAAAGAACACGAAACGAAAACTGTAAATTTCTATAATACGGTTGCTGAACAATATAATATTGAACACGTTCATGAAGAAGCATTTTCTTCAGACAATGTTATGCGAAATCTTGAAAAAGACATATTGCTTCGTGTCGTAGATAACAGGTGGATTGACCACCTGCATAATATTGATATGCTTAGAGATGGTATAGGATTGAGAGCTTACGGGCAAAAAAATCCATTATTAGAATACAAAAAAGAAGCTTATGACATGTTTAACAACATGATGTATGATATTCAAAGTGAAACAATTAAACATTTATTTAGAACGAAATTCGGTATTCAAATAGTTTCTTCAAATCAAATAGATGAGCAAGAGATATTAATGGATACGGATTCCGGTTATAAAGAAGAAAATAATTAATATGATTTTTTTATATAACGTTATCTTAATTATACTTTCAATTGTGCTTTCGCCTTTAATAGCCGCAGCGTTTATTATACAGCCAAAATTCAGAGCGTGTTTTTTTGAAAAAATCGGATTTTATTCTTTTGATAACAAAGGCAGCAAGACAACAGTATTTCATGCCGTTTCCGTCGGAGAGACCAATGCAC
>JAJQHF010000035.1:1678-8218 GCA_021199975.1 Candidatus Gastranaerophilales bacterium | reverse complement strand
TTATCCGATTTTTCTGTTAAATTCAGCAATTAAATTATCGGCGGGAACTCGTTTTAATGTTATATATTCATAAGCTGGTTCCAAATATTTTTCTTCATTTTTTTTATTCTCTTTTAAACTTGCATAAGAAATATCAAAAAATTCTTTAATTAAATCAATTATGGTTAAATTACCTAATTTCGCTTGAATACCAAATATAGGGGAGTCTTTTCTTAATTGTACAAAATCTTCATATTTATATTTGGATAATATTTTTTCAATTTCATCAATTGCATCGTTATTATAAATAATTCCTTTCCAAAAAGCGGGAACAGAAAGTGTCATAAGTATATTTTGAGCATCATGGTTTCTTATTTCAATGTAATTTTTCAATCTTACATCAGGAAAATAAAGGCTTATATGATTTTTCCAATCGGAGATTTCTGCCTTTAATCCCATAAAGCCTTGTTCCGTAAATTCCCTGAAAGTAAGAGCTGTTTCTATAAATAATGAACCTCTTTGTATAAAAATCATCGGAACATCCAATAAAATTTCCGTATAGTGCATAAAAGAAAAATTTGTATTTCTTTCAAATAATTTTTGATTAATAAACCCGCAGCGTTCTTCATCCACATTCAGCCATGAATTTGCCCTGAAAGATTTGAAGCCTGTATATTTAGAATTCCTTATAGGAGAATTAGAGTATAAAGCGCTTATAACAGGACTCATTTTTATAGCTAAAGCCAATTTTTTAACGGCATCTTCTTCGCTTTTATAATCAAAATTAACCTGAATTCCGGCGGTTTCTCTCATCATTATATATGGTGACAATCCTTTAGAAGGTAAGTATTTTGTCATATATTCGTATCTTTT
The DNA here is from genome assembly GCA_021199975.1 of Candidatus Gastranaerophilales bacterium. GTDB lineage: Bacteria > Cyanobacteriota > Vampirovibrionia > Gastranaerophilales > Gastranaerophilaceae > Avigastranaerophilus. Next base: position 7,366 of record JAJQHF010000035.1, on the reverse strand, counting down.
TTTAGGTATAATTTTTATATCGTTAAAAGTCGAAACGGGCTGAATACCGCTGTCTAAAACCATAGCCCCGATTTTATCCGCATATAGTGACAATTTATTATAAAAATTTATTAATTCCGATTCTATATCAGATAAATTCTCAAACGGAAGAAGACTTATTTCAATTTGACTTCCCGGTTCAAGCGTAATTGTTCCTATATCGCTTTTTAAACCGATTAAATTTCCGTTTTCAAAAATTCTTTGCCATTTTGTTTCGTCAAAAAATTCTAAAATTTTTACAACATCTTCATATTTACAAGCTTGAAAAGAATTTTTATATACAAGCAGTTTTTCAGATTCAACCCCTATTTTTTGTTCGGTTTTACATCCTGAAAAAAATACCTGTGCAAGTTGTTTTTTATCGTATATTGTATCGGGAAGGTTATTTGTTGTTAAAAGCATAAACCCTTTCTTTTGAAAAATGTTTTTCAATCATTCTTTCTAAACAATCCATAATTTTATCTTCAAAATGTATATTGTAATGCTGATTTATTTCTCTGATAAAATAGCAGGGGCTTGTTACATTAATTTCTATTACTTTTTCATTAATAACATCAAGTCCCGCAAGATAAATTCCTCTTTCGGATAATTTTTCAGCAATTTCTTGTGCCATAATTTTTTCATTATAAGATAATTCCGCATCTCTAAAATAATTGTCAGAATGGATTGAAAATTTAAAATTATGCTTGCCCGGAAGCTTTTGGATACATTCGTTAAAAACCGTATCTCCTATAATTAAAACCCTTTTATCTCCGTATTTTGCTTCGGGAAGATATTCCTGAACCATTACTTGGGTTTTCCCTTCTTCGGTCATATTATTTATTATTGTTAAAAGATTTTTATCTTCATTATTCAGATAATAGACTCCGCTTCCGAAACATCTGTTTAATGGTTTTAGTATGGCTTCTTTTTTTTCTTCTACAAAATTTAAAATTAGGTCTAAAGAGCTTGTAATGATATTATTCGGAACAAATTGCGGGAAATAATTTATATGGAATTTTTCGTTAAAGTTTATAATTTCGGAAGGGTCATTAATTAAAAAAGTTTTTTCTTTGTCAACAAAATTAAATACATAGCATGCGTTAATATAATTTATATCGACAGGCGGATCCGGACGGAAAAAGACTATATCAAAATCATTAATGAGATGTTTAAACTGTTCCTTATTATAAAAAATGTTTTCCTCTTTCAGATATGAGTTTCTTGAAAGAACACAGCCTTTATTATTCTCAATAAACAAATCGTTTTTTACTGCGATTGATACATTGTAATCTCTTTTTAAAAATTCTTTTATAAACCAAAAATTTGTTACTAAGTCGTTAAATTCAAAATATTTAAGTTCAATTTCATCTAAAAAAAAAAGAATATATTTTAACATAAAATGCCTCTTTTCATAATTAAGAGTATCACTTAAATTATTTTTTTCAAATACTGAAAGGTTAAAAAAAGAAGAAAGTAAATTCTTTCTTCTTTTTTGCCGCATTCTACCGCTGACTCTTAGCCGGTGGCAGAATGCTCACTTTAATCTGTAATTAAATTATTTTACTTGTTTTGATATTTCATCCGTAATATCTGTTCCGCCTGATAACACTACCCCTTTTGCAAGTACTAAATTATAACCGTTTGTTTTGGCATTTGCTTCAATAACAGAAGAAATACTTTTATCGATTTCAAGCAATTTAGTTTCATAATTTTTTGCAATAGAATCTCTTTTTGTTTGAAATTCTTTGTTATATTTTTCTTCTAAAGTTTTCTTCTTTTTAGCATCAGTTTCTTTTTCGATACTTGTTTTAGCATTTTCAATAAATTTAGCTATTTCCTGGTTTTTCTTCTTTTGTTCATCTTTTAAAGCTTTTACCTGAGAAGAAGATGCAACAATTTTTTGAACATCAACTACCGCAACTTTAAAATCAGATGGAACATCAGAAACCGCATAATTGCTTACTGTCATTCCTATTACAAATGCAGCAGCTGCAACCGATAATAATTTTAAACTGTTTTTCATATTTTACTCCTTTAATGTGTTGATTATACCACTTGAATTAAATATTTTCAAATTAGCAGAGTAGTTATTTTTTCAAACCGTAAAGCAATTTTTTATAGAAGCTTTAAAATCGGGTTTTAAAATGCCTTTTTCTGTAATAATGCCTGTTATTAATTCATTCGGGGTAACATCAAAGCCGGGGTTTATAATATTTACACCTTCGGCGCAAATCCAATCACCGTTTATGTGAGTTACTTCCTTATGATTTCTTTCTTCAATTGGAATTTCACTGCCTGATTTAATTGAAGTATCTATTGTAGATAAAGGTGCGGCTATATAAAACGGTATATTATGGTATTTTGCGGCGATTGCGACAGTGTATGTTCCGATTTTATTAGCGGTATCTCCGTTTGCCGCAATTCTGTCCGCTCCTACAACTACCATATCAATCATTTTTTTAGACATAAAATATGAACACATTCCGTCAGTTATAAGAGTTACGGGAATATTATCCTGAACAAGCTCCCAAGTTGTGAGCCTTGCACCTTGCTGACGGGGGCGGGTTTCATCTGCAAAAACTTTAATTGAAGGGTCTTTTGCATATGCACTCCTTATTACACCTAATGCCGTGCCGTATCCGACTGTCGCTAATGCACCCGCATTGCAGTGTGTAAGAATTGCGGCTCCTTTTGGAACAACTTCAGCTCCAAAATCACCTATTTTTTTATTAATTTCTATATCTTCATTTTCAAGTTTTATACCGTTTTCAATCAGTATTTCCGTTATTTCTTTAATATTTCCTTCTGTATTTAATGCCAGTTTCATTTGCTTATCAACCGCCCACATAAGGTTTACGGCTGTAGGTCTTGAGGATTTTATATATTCGGCTTTTTTTTGCAGCTGCTCTAAAAATGTATTTTTATCATTAATATTTTTTGAAAGTTCCAGTGCTGCAAGCGAAACTCCGTGCGCTCCTGCTATACCTATTGCCGGCGCTCCTCTTACTATCATATCTTTTATCGCTTTATACATTTCTTCCGCTGTTTTTATATCCACGGTTTCAAATTTATACGGTAAAACGGTTTGATTTATCATTCTTGATATATTATTTGTCCATTGTATTGTTTTAATTGTCGATTTAAATGTCATTTTTACTTCCTCGATTTAATATATTGATAAAATATCCGGTTAAAAATCCTGAAAACATATTTAATAATGCGCATAAAAGTGCAATTAAAATTATCATAGAAATTAAAAAACCAAAATTTGTGATAATAACTTTTATCCATAAGAAGGATTGAATTTTAAATGTAAGATTTAAAATAAAGGCAATAGGAAAATAGATTGCAGAAAATCCCAAGAATGCAGAAGCTCCTGAAATTGCGCCTATAATAAGACTTTGCTCTACTTCTAATTCTTTAATTAAATTCAGTCTTTTTAAATAAATAATTATAAAAGGTGCAATAAAAAACATTACAGCTAAGAATGCAATCCAGGTTAAAGCCGGTATTAACGGTAATATACCCAATATTGCGCCTATTATAAGAGAGCATAAAAAAATAATTTTAAATAAAGATTTGTTAATCATTAATTTTCTCCTGCCGCAATACGCATACGTGAGCAGCAAAGTGCAATTGCAATAGAATCAAGTGTATCATCAAGTTTAGGAAGTTTTTTATATTTTACGGACATCTGAACAATTCTGGCAACTTCTTCTTTTGTAGCTCTGCCGTATCCTGTTATCATCTGTTTAACTTCTATCGGTGTAAATTCCGAAATCACTATAGAATTTTTCTCAAGTACGGAAAGAATTACTCCTCTCGCTTCCGCTACGGGTATTACAGTTTTTTGATTTCTGAAATAAAACAGTTTTTCAATGCTGGCAATGTCAGGCTTGTACCTGTCAATAATAGTCTGAATATCATTTTCTATTTCAAGCAGTCTTTGAGAATCCGATTTATTCTTGTCTGTTTGAACAGAGCCTGACGCGACAAGAATAAAATCGTCTTTTTCTTTATCTATAACGGAATAACCTACAATCGCAAGTCCCGGATCTATACCTAAAATTCTCATTCTTTAATTATAATTCAAATTTAATCAAAAACTACTTTGTAACATATATTAAAGGTTATCAGGCGAAGCAATTCTGCCGAGTATTGCGCTTGCCGCAGCTATATAAGGCGAAGACAGATAAACTTCACTTTCAACATGCCCCATTCTTCCCACAAAATTTCTGTTTGTTGTAGATATTGCACGTTCTCCTGCCGCAAGTATTCCGCAATGTCCGCCTAAACAAGGACCGCACGTTGGAGTTGAAACGGCGCCGCCTGCTTCTATTATTGCTTCTATATATCCTGCCTTTAATGCTTCCAAATAAATTTGCTGTGTTGCAGGGAATACTATTAACCTTACATCTTTATGGACTTTTCTGCCTTTTAAAATTTCTGCCGCAGCTTTAATATCCGATAACCTTCCGTTTGTACAGCTTCCTATTACAGCTTGATTTATTTTGATATCTCCCGCCTTTGATACCGGTTTTATATTTTCAGGCAAATGAGGAAAAGCTACAACAGGTTCAATTTCCTCGGCATTAAATTTAATTACTCTTTCATACTCTGCGTTTTCGTCGCTTTTATAAAATTTATAAGGTCTGATACTTCTGTTTTCAAGGTATTCTTTTGTAATGTCATCAGGTTCAATAATTCCGTTTTTAGCCCCTGCTTCAATTGCCATATTGCAAATGGTAAACCTGCCGTCCATAGGTAATTCTCTTATGGTTGAACCGCCTATTTCAAGAGTTTTATATAAAGCGCCGTCCACACCTATATTACCTATTAAATAAAGAATTAAGTCTTTTGCGCTGACCCATTTGTTTAATTTTCCGTTAAATTCCACTTTTATAGCGGAAGGAACTTTTAGCCACGTATCACCTGACGCCATTGCACAGGCAATATCAGTTGACCCCATGCCTGTGGAAAAAGCGCCTAAAGCACCGTAAGTACACGTGTGAGAATCGGCACCTATAACAATATCTCCTGCCGTTACTATTCCTTTATCAGGTAATAATGCGTGTTCAATACCCATTCTGCCGACTTCAAAAAAATTCTCAATTCCTTGAGCTTGAACAAACTCTCTTATTTGTTTTACCTGCTCTGCTGATTTTATATCACGGTTCGGCACAAAATGATCCGGAACAAATACAACTCTTGACTTATCAAATACCTTATCTGCTCCGATTTTATTAAATTCATTTATTGCTACAGGTCCGGTTATATCATTTGCAAGCGTAATATCTACCTTCGCTGTTATAAGCTGTCCCGCTTTAACTTCACTTAATCCGGCATGGTCTGCCAAAATTTTTTCTGTAATATTCATAGGTCTTGTCATAATAAAATTCCTCACACAAAAACTATTTAAATGATATTATAAAATATAAGAAATGCCAATGATTAGGAATTATAAAATGCCCGTTAAAGAATTTAGAACACCGATAAGTGATAAACCAGTTTTAATAGGAACAGAAAGCAATTATGACAATATTATTTTTGCAATTGAGTCAAGCTGTGATGAAACGGCTGCGGCAATTGTGAAGAACGGAAGAGAAGTTTTATCTAACATTGTTGCCTCTCAAATAAAAACTCATATTGAATTTGGCGGTGTGGTTC
>JAJQHF010000035.1:0-1668 GCA_021199975.1 Candidatus Gastranaerophilales bacterium | reverse complement strand
GGTTCCTGAAGTTGCGGCAAGAGAACATTTAGAAGCCATAAATCTTGTTATTTCTGAAGCTTTTAAACTGGCAGGATTAAAAGCTAAAAATATTACCGCTTTTGCGGCAACAGTGGGTCCGGGGCTTGTAGGCTCGCTTCTTGTCGGAATGAATGCAGGTAAAGCACTTGCCCTTGCTAATGATAAACCCTTTATAGGTGTTAATCACTTAAATGCGCATGTTTGTGCAAATTATTTAAATACTAATTTGGAACCGCCTTTTATTGCCCTTTTGATAAGCGGCGGACATACTCAAATTATAGAAGTTAAAGATTGGCTTAACCAAAAAATTATAGGCGAAACTATTGATGATGCTATAGGTGAAGCATATGACAAAGTTGCAAGGTTAATAGGACTTCCTTACCCTGGCGGTGTTAATCTTGATAAACTTGCGCAAACGGGAAATCCTTTTGCGTTTAAATTGCCCGAGGCTAAGCTTCATAATGAATATGATTTTAGTTTTTCGGGTTTAAAAACCGCTTCTTTGCAATTAATTCAAAGATTAAAAAAAGACTGCCCAGAACTGCCTAAAGCCGACATTGCGGCAAGTTTTCAAGAAAATGTCAGTTCGGTTTTGTTTAAAAAAACAAAGAAAGCCGCTGATAATATAAATACGAATACAATAGTTCTGTCAGGCGGAGTCGCCGCAAATTCCGAAATACGAAAAAAATTCTTTTCTTTAAAAGAGCAGGGATATAAAATCTATGCTCCCGAAATGAAATTTTGTACAGATAATGCCGCCATGATTGCAGCAAGTGCATATTTTTTGGCAAATACAACGGAAGCACTTGATATAGAGGTGTTTTCAAGAATGTAATTTATTTTGATAAATTTAAAAAAGTGACTGTGTAAAATTCACGGTCACTTTTTTAAAATTCAAATTATTATTCTTTAACAGGTACCGAAATTACAAGGTTATGTCCTTCTTTTTCTTTCGTAATATTCATTATATCCGCATTTTCGGGCAATATGAAATCTTGAGAAAAAGAAACATCATGTTCATAATCCTTATCTTTTACTTCGGAACTTCCGAATACCGTTAATTTTCTGCCGTTTATATTATAATTAACTTTGCTTTCATCATATTGAAAAGGTTTTAACCCTATAATAATATTGAACATGTTGTCTTCAAATTCGGTTTTTATTTTAACTGTATCCCATGAAAATGAAGGTATCATTGAATTTTGAAATTTCTTTTTTTTCAGTTTTTTAGAAAAATTAAATGAGTCTTCAAATGCTTTCATATCCTCTTTATACATTCTGTCAATATCGTCAAACATTCTTTTTTCAAATTTTTCAGGATTAAATGCAGGTGCCTGATATCTGTGCATCATTTGATCGGCGGCAAAATAAAATGCTAAAAAACCGCCGAGAAATGCTGCGCATATCATTGCCAAACATTTTTTCCAGCAATGATTTTCAAAGCAAATGTGCTTTTCATTGTTTCTAAATTCATTTTCTCTGTTTGTATTGTTTTCTTCCATATTGCTTCCTTTCTTTTTGCTTTGGTAATTATATTTATTTGTATAATTTTTTACAATAATACTTTGTATTAATCACCTATACAATTATTAAGGTATTCAATTGTTTCAAGTTTATTATCGTACAAAAATTTTAGAAAATATAAAT
>JAJQHF010000285.1:4312-8274 GCA_021199975.1 Candidatus Gastranaerophilales bacterium | reverse complement strand
ACTTTTGCCAAATTTTTATTTTTCATTTCGGATTTATTGCAAGCGGCATTAATTAAGCCCGCAAATAACGGGTGCGGATGTTCGGGTCTGGATTTGAATTCAGGATGGAATTGGCATGCAACAAACCAATCATTTTTCGGCAGTTCTATCATTTCACACAACATTCCGTCAGGTGATAAACCTGAAAATACCAAACCTGCATCAGAAATCTGTTTTCTGTATTCATTATTAACTTCATACCTATGGCGGTGGCGCTCGAAAATAACCTCTTTCCCGTATGCCGCCTCGGCTTTTGTTCCTTTTTGAATATGACATTCAAATTGACCTAATCTCATTGTGCCGCCATAGCCTTCAACATGTTTTTGCTCTGTCATTAAATCAATAACGGGATACGGGGTATTTTCGTTAAATTCCATTGAGTTAGCTTCTTTTAAGCCTGCAACATTTCTTGCATATTCAATAACTGCGCATTGCATACCAAGACACAAGCCTAAGAACGGAAGATTATTTTCTCTTGCATATCTTATGGCATTTAATTTGCCTTCTATTCCTCTTATTCCGAAACCTCCCGGAACAACAAGCCCGTCAACATCCGACAGAGCTTCTTTTGCTTTACCGTATTCAATACAATCTTCCGAGTTAATCCATTTTATTTCTATTTGTGCGTTTTTTGAATATCCGGCATGTTTTAACGATTCTACAACTGAAATATAAGCATCCGACAATTTTGTGTATTTGCCCGCAATTGCTATTTTAATTGTTTTTTCAGGATTTTTGATTTTATAAACGAGTTCCCTCCAGGAGTCCAAATCAGGTTTTACATCCTGCATAAAGAGTCTTTGAAGAACTACACCCGCCATATTTTGTTCTTCAAGCGCAAGTGGAACCTCATAAATACTTTTCATATCTCTGCATTCAATAACGGCTTCTTTTGGAACAGAACAGAAAAGAGCAAGTTTTTCTTTTTCTTTTTTAGGGATTGGTTTTGCGGTTCTGCAAACCAAAATTTCAGGCTGAATACCATAGCTTCTTAAATTTGTAACACTGTGCTGAGAAGGTTTGGTTTTAAGTTCTCCTGATGTAGGAAGATAAGGCAGCAGCGTAACATGAATTGAAATACTGTTACCAAAACCCGCTTCCGTTCTAAACTGTCTTATTGACTCAATAAAAGGCAGACTTTCAATATCACCTATAGTTCCGCCGATTTCCGCAATAAGAAAATCAGGTTTAAATTGCTGGGTTGCTTTCTTAATTCTTGATTTAATTTCATTTGTTATATGAGGAATTGTTTGAACAGTTGCCCCTAAATAGTCGCCGTGGCGCTCTTTCTTTATAACCGTCTGGTAAATACTGCCTGATGTTACGTTATTAATTTTACCCAAATTTGTATCAGTAAATCTTTCGTAATGTCCTAAATCCAAATCCGTTTCGGCACCGTCATCGGTAACAAAAACTTCTCCGTGTTGAAAAGGACTCATTGTACCGGGGTCAACATTTATATACGGGTCAAATTTTTGTATTACAACGCTGAAACCTCTTGCCTTTAATAACCTGCCCAAAGAGGCTGCTACAATACCTTTCCCTAATGAAGATACAACACCGCCTGTTACAAATATATATTTTGTACTCATTAATTCCTCAATTCTCTAATTTATTTTCGGCACCCTGAAAAATCCGTCTTCTTCATAAGGTGCATTAGCCATCATTTCCTGCTTTGTTTCTTCATATTTTACTTTATCCTCCCGCATAACATTATAAACGGGAATTGCATGCGGCATAGGTTCAATACCTGTTGTATCAACCTCATTCATTTGTTCGACGTATTTTAATATATCACCTAATTGTTTGGAATATTTATTAATTTCATCATCTGTAAGCTCAAGTCTTGCTAATTTTGCAACGTGTTTAACATCATCCGTGCTTATCATAATTTACCTCCAAGGTTATTATTAATTTTATCATAATCATGTTATTTTGCCATAAAAATTTTCAACGGAGAGTATAAAAGAACTGAGGGCAGATACTCCGTTTCTATTTTGCTAACTTCAACCCGAAGCGTGCTAAGCAACGCACGCTTTGCTGTTGTTTCAGAAAGCAAAATTACGAAATTCCGTATATGCCCTCAGTTCTTTTATACTCTCCGTTGAATCTAAAATCAGTTTGAATATTTTATATTTTTATCCGAATTTAATTTTTGAAAATGATTAATTTTTGCTTTTAAATTTTCATGATTAAAATCTATTGTTTGTTCATATTTTCTGTTTTTTGATGCATATAATGCAGAATCATAAAGGTCATAAGAAATATTATTTTCTTTTGCAAAATTTTCTATATAATCCATTAAAATATATATATGAGGCGAAATATTATTTATATTTGAATTTGCATAAGTATATTCAATATCAACAATTACGCTTTTTATATCATATTTTTTGACTTTATTTAAGAAAGCTGTTACTTCTTCAAAAGAATCATTAACTCCCGGAATTATAATATATTTAACTTTTACAAGATTTTGAAAATCTTGCCTTAAACCCCTTCTGTAATGTTTAATGTTATCCCAAACTTTATTTGATTTATCGACCCTCTTAATTCTTTTATAAGTTTCTTTGTCTGCCGAATCAGGAGAAATAATAACTGTTACAGCCCCCTCTTTTAAGCCGTTTCTGATTGCCCTGCTGAAAAGAATACCCGAGGAATGTATTCTTATTTTTGAACCTTGCTGAATAAAGAGTTTAAGTAAATCTTCAAATTCTTTTAAGATAGTAGGTTCTCCGCCCTGGAACGTAATTTCCCCGTTATTTTTAAATTTCCCTTGTTTTATAAGTTCCTTTATAGCATTTAAAGTATTATTTTTTGTCAGAGGTTTATGCGTTTGAACACCGCAGTATATACAATTGGAATTACATTGGCTCCAATGGTCGAAATTAATATATGAAATATAATCTTCTTCATCCCAATCTTCTTCTCTAAGGTTATAACAGCCTTCACAGGCACTTAAATCCTTTGTCTTTTGTTCGGTTCTCTGTTTTCTTTTTATTGAAAATAATTCCTCCCAATTAATAGTATTATCTCTAAATACAGGAAGAATCATTAATTGTCCTTTATTAAATTCTCTTGATAAACAGCATGCCTGTATGCAGGTTACATTAATTGAAATTCCATGTTCTATTAAATGACAGCTTTTATATTTCATTATATATTTACCTCACCATTTAAAATTATATTACAAAATTCTTTTATAAAAAGAAGGAATACGAATTATATCTTTTCTCCTCCTGTGTTTTTTGCTGCGCAAAAACAATGGACTCAAAAAGGTATAATTGCATTCCCTCTTTTTCACAAATAAATTATTTTATGTAATAATTATATTAGTTAGGTAAAGGTGATTATATGACTTCGGAAACGGTAGTGGATAATAAATTTGCATTTTCATTTAAAAAAAATAATATAGACGAAATGTTTCATAATTTGACAGAGAACCCTGTCGGGTGCGAAAAAAAAGATTTCAGGCTGATGATAAGTACAATATACCAGCTGGTTGAAGATGAATTCGCCTCTACTTTTCAAAACTCAAGTAATGTTATTAAAAATACCCGTTTTGTTTTATTAAAAGAAGATAAAAAATTTGAAGTATTTGTTACACCCACAAATAATTTTGATTTCTATCTTAAATCAAAAGGTTCTTTGTACAGATTTTCTTCTACATCGCATGCAATAGAAGAAAATGGCGAGTTAATCGAAAAAATAGGTTATAAAGTTCCACTGGACTTAATATGGGAATATTTTTCAGGTTTTGACAGCATTGTTGACAATCCTAATGTTACCGAGTCTTTTAGAATTTTTAATATTATTACGCAATTTGTTAAAAAAGTTGCGGAAAAATTATATTTTCTTCCCAAAGTTAATAAAACAGATAATTTTTTTCACATTACTTATGAAATGTTTGCAATAAATGATTT
>JAJQHF010000285.1:0-4302 GCA_021199975.1 Candidatus Gastranaerophilales bacterium | reverse complement strand
ATCCCAAATTTCCGATATTAAAAATATTCAGTATATATTAAATGAAAATTATCTTAATTATGTAATTTTTAAATTTTTAAGATTTAAAGCATACAGATTTAAAGATATAGTTTCCTCCGTATATTTTTTAAAACCTGCAAACAACAAAAGATATATACGTTCATTGGATTTAGCGGAATCAATAAGCGAATGGCTGGATGAAATATATATAGGCAAGTACCCGGTAAGCCCGCAATTAGATATAGAAAAAATTTCAGAAGATAACTTTATGCTTACTATATCCGTAAAATCAAATGATGCGAAATTGAACGAAAAAGAGCCGCCAAAACCGCTATTGGATATCTATAATCAAGGTACATACTGGGGTTATCAGAACACATACCTTGTTACAATTGTTGAAAAGCAGCTTAATTATGCAATCAGATATTACAAAGAACTTGAAACTTTATTTGAAGATGAAGAAAATCTCAAATTATATTTATCCTTAAATGATGTTTATAAATTGATGATACATACGGCTTATTTCTTAAATAAAGCCGGAATTAACATCAATTTCCCGCCTAATTTTGGAAATATTGTTGTACCGAGAGCCTCAATTAATGCTAAAATCAAATCTTCAAGAGAGCAGGAGGTTGCGGATATTTTAAACGGCAAAAACGGAAGTATAAGTTTAGCCGGTATTTTTGATTTTTCTTTTCAGGTTTCAATCGGCGATGAGAAAATTTCGGTTGAAGAATTTGAAAAACTTATAAAAGATGCCAACGGAATTATTGAGTTTAAAAATAAATATATTTTGATTGACCAAAATGAAGCACAGGCTATCATTAATAAATTAAAAAATCCTAAAATAGACAAAATTACAAGAATGGAAATGCTGCATGCCGCATTTTCAGGTCACTTAGGAGAATATGAATTTGATTATGACGCCGCTTTTTCAAACATTGTAAGAGATATAGGAAAAACAGCCGAAGTTACTGTTCCCGAAAGTTTAAACGGTGTATTAAGACCATATCAGCAGGGCGGTTTAAAATGGCTGTATACTAATACATCAAAAGGCTTTGGCTCTTGTATCGCCGACGATATGGGGCTTGGTAAAACCATTCAGGTTATAAGTTTAATTTTAAAATTAAAAGAAGAAAATAAATTAAAAGCCCCCGTATTGGTTATATGTCCTACCACTTTAATGGGAAATTGGATAAAAGAGCTTAATATGTTTGCTCCTTCTTTAAAAGCAAGTGCTTACCACGGACCTGAAAGACAGCTTGATTTAAAAGCAGATGTTCTTATTACCACATTTGCAATACTCAGAATTGATATAGAAGAGGTAAAAAAGACAAATTGGGGTATGATTGTTGTAGATGAAGCTCAAAATATTAAAAATCCCGATACTTCTCAAACAGTTGCAGTTAAATCATTAAAGTCGGATATTAAAATTGCAATGACAGGTACTCCGGTTGAAAATAAATTAACAGAACTCTGGAGTATATTTGATTTTATTAACAAAGGGTATTTAGGTTCAATAAGAGATTTTCAAAAATGTTATGCAATACCTATTGAAAGGTTTAAACAGTATGAACAGGCAGACAAATTAAAATTGTCAATTTCTCCTTTTGTTTTAAGACGTTTAAAAACGGATAAAACAATTATCGATGATTTACCTGAAAAAATGGTATTAGATGAATACTGCTACCTGACAAAATCACAGGCAGCTTTATATGAAAAAACATTAAATTCATTAATGTCTGATATTCAAGGACAAAAAGGCATTAACCGCAGAGGGATAATATTTAAACTTATAACTGCACTAAAACAAATATGTAACCATCCTTTCCAATATTTAAAATATGGAGAAATGACAAAAGATGTTTCAGGTAAGACAGAAAAGTTCATATCTCTATTATCTCAAATACTTGAAAACGATGAAAAAGTTATTGCCTTTACTCAATACAAAGAAATGGGAAATATTTTATCAACAATTATTCAAAATGAACTGAATATAAGCCCGTTATTCTTCCATGGGTCATTAAATACAAATCAAAGACAAAATATGCTGCAGGAATTTGAAACAAATCCCGAGCAAAAAATAATGCTGCTATCGTTAAAAGCAGGCGGAACAGGTTTAAACCTAACCTCAGCTACAAATGTAATTCATTATGATTTATGGTGGAATCCTGCTGTTGAAGAACAAGCAACAGACAGAAGCTACCGTATAGGGCAGAATAAAAACGTAATGGTTCACAGACTTGTTACAATCGGAACTTTTGAAGAAAAAATTGATGAAATGATTAAACAAAAGAAGGAATTGGTAAATTTAGCCGTATTTGAAGGCGAAAAAGTAATTACGGAACTTTCCGATGAAGAAATATACAACATATTCAGCCTCGGAAATGCCTAGTTACTATATATTTCAACTAACGGGAATGTTTTTCACGAAATAACAACGTTAGATTAATTTTATCAAATTTTATATACAATCAATTTTGTTTGCCATATAATTATAGTGTTATCAGTAAGTTTAATGATATTAAGGTTGAACAGATTAGGTATAAAAACAGGAGGTATGATGGATAATATGCAAATTACGCACGAAATTGAAAATCAATGCTGCGTTAAAAGAGGTGTAAAAGGTGTACCTGCTCCTATTCCGCAAGAAGGGGAATGGACAAAATGTAAAGAAATTAAAGATATTTCAGGTTTAACCCATGGCTGTGGCTGCTGCGCTCCCCAGCAAGGTACTTGTAAGTTATCTTTAAACGTTAAAAACGGAGTTATTCAAGAAGCCTTAGTGGAAACAATAGGCTGTTCAGGCATGACCCACTCTGCAGCTATGGCAGGCGAGATACTCCCCGGGAAAACAATTCTTGAAGCTTTAAATACAGATTTGGTTTGTGATGCTATTAACGTCGCAATGAGAGAATTATTCCTTCAAATCGTTTACGGAAGAACTCAAACTGCATTCTCTGAGGGCGGACTTCCTATAGGCGCAGGACTTGAAGACCTTGGCAAAGGATTATGCTCTATGGTCGGCACAATACATTCTACAAAACAAAAAGGTGTCAGATACCTTTCTTTAACAGAAGGCTATATTTTAGAACTCGGTCTTGATAAAAATGATGAAGTTATCGGATATAAATTCGTAAACTTAGGCAAAGTTATGGATGCCATAAAAGCAGGAAAAGACCCGAAAGAAGCTTACGAAAAAAATATCGGAACTTACGGCAGATTCTCGGAAGCAGTTAAAACAATTGACCCGAGGAAACAATAATTTTAAATGTTATAACTATCAAAATAAAGGAAATAAACAATGGCAAAATTTGAAGGACAGGACAGACGTGAAAAATCCTTAGCTAAAGTTCTTGAACAATATGGTTTTAAATCATTGGATGAAGCTAATGAATTATGTTTGTCAAAAGGTATAAATGTAGATGAAATTGTAAAAGGCATTCAACCGATTGCTTTTGATAACGCATCATGGGCATATACATTAGGCTGTGCTATTGCAATTAAAAAAGGAATTAAAAATGCGGCAGATGCTGCTGAAGCAATAGGAGAAGGTTTGCAGGCATTTGCAGTTCCGGGGTCTGTAGGCGATACAAGAAAAGTAGGTTTAGGACACGGCAACCTTGGGGCTATGTTATTAAGAGAAGAAACAAAATGTTTCTGCTTCCTGGCAGGTCATGAATCATTTGCAGCGGCAGAAGGCGCTATAGGTATTGCAAGAAATGCAAATAAAGTAAGAAAAGAACCTTTAAGAGTTATTTTAAACGGACTTGGCAAAGATGCCGCTTATGTTATTGCAAGAATTAACGGATTTACTCACGTTGAAACCGATTATAACTATAAAACGGGAGAATTAAAAGTTGTTAAAGAAACACCGTTCTCCGACGGAGAAAGAGCGAAAGTAAAATGTTACGGTGCTGATGATGTATCAGAAGGTGTTGCAATAATGATAAAAGAAGGTGTTGATGTATCGATTACAGGTAACTCAACAAATCCTACAAGATTTCAGCACCCTGTTGCAGGCACTTACAAAAAATGGTGTTGGGAAAACGGAAGAAAATACTTCTCTGTTGCATCAGGCGGCGGAACAGGAAGAACACTCCACCCTGATAATGTTGCCGCAGGTCCTGCCTCTTACGGTATGACGGATACAATGGGAAGAATGCACGGTGATGCTCAATTTGCAGGTTCATCGTCTGTTCCTGCTCACGTTGAAATGATGGGTGTTATAGGTATGGGCAACAATCCGATGGTAGGTGCTACCGTTGCAGTTGCCGTAGCTGTTGAAAAAGCAATGAATTA
>JAJQHF010000242.1 GCA_021199975.1 Candidatus Gastranaerophilales bacterium | reverse complement strand
ATTTAAAATAGAGTGACTGAAAAGTCACTCTATTTTTTTATAATTAAAATATTATGTATTCTTCATATATTCGGTTTTTAGGGTTTAATTTTGCAGCTGTTTTCTTGAAAATATTTGCAATAAATTTTAATTTTAAACTATCTAAAAAATGCCCGATACAGAATGAAATATACGCAATGCTAGCTCTAAAGGAGCTTATTTCTTTTTTTGCTATTAACTGTCTGTCAAAATTGCAGATAGAAAAATTCGAAGCTGAAGTTTCAACTTTATAATCATATTGGATGTTTTCATCTTCATCATCATCTTCAACATCTTCTTCATTATAGTTATCTAAATATTCAACTAATTTAGGAGTTACCAAATCCCATGTATCAGCATTTGGATGACCATCAAGCTGTCTGCCATAGTCTTTATTTCCAATTAAATCTTCAACTGTAACAATAATAATTCCTTCTTTTTTCAAATCGTTTCTAATTTGAAAGATTTCATTATTGCCATCAAAAATTAAAATAACAAATTTAGAATCTCTATAATGTTGTTTTAGAGCTTTAGCAGATTGAAGAAAATGAAGTTTTAAAAATTTGGCTCTGCTTTTTGTGGTAGAAAAGTTAGAAAAAATACCCTGTTTTATTGCAGATAAACTTGGAAAATGAAAGAACAAATTTGAAAAGTTATCAAAAACAAGGTTATCTTTTACTTTTTTATAAACAAAAATCGGATATCCGCCCAAAATAACAGGTTCATTGGCGATATGAATTCTCTTTACATGATCACCTATATAAGTATAAATAACATACTTTGGGGGCTTAGATTTTGAAATTATATCGTAAAACTTTTCAGATTGAAGTTGAAATAAAGCATGCTGAACTCCCCAGCCGCCTTTTGCTCTGTTATATATAGGTCTTTTCGTATATTGCCCCAATTTATATGAAAATGTTTCATCTTTTTCCAGCCCTGCACCTTCTGTAAAAGAACAACCTAATAATACTATAGACTCTTTATCTGAATTTTTATTTTCAACTTTTCTGTATTTAGCATCGTTAAAAATATAATCATATGCGGCATCATAACCTAACTTATCAAATATTCTTGAAAAATACGAAGAAGCTATAAAAGGCGGTTCATAATAATATGACATATACAATCTTCTGTAATATACAGTAATATCAATCAGAAAAAATAATATCAAAAGTATGATTATATTAACTGTAATTATTTTAAATATTTTTTTATTTTTCATATTTTCCCCCCTTTTTTTTTACATATTATATATTAAAAATAAATTTCTTACGAACAATCTCTTAATCAATTATATCAAATTATTCTGAATTTTTTTCAGAATTTCGATACAAAATGTCAATTCATCGTCAGTAATTTCATTAAGAATTTTGTTTCTTGATTCTTTTATCAAAGGAACTATCAAATTTTTTAGTTTTTTGCCTTTTTCTGTTATTTGAATTTTATTTACCAGCCTTTTATCCACACTTTGCTGTTTAATAACAAGTCCTTTTTTTTCCAATACTCCGATAAGTCTTGCCATGTTAGAGCGGTCTTTAAATAAAAGTTCGCATAGCTGCATTTGATGAAGATTTGAATTATCATCTAAAATACTCAATATAAGAAATTGTTCGGGAGTTATTTCAAAATTATTATCAGCAAACATTTTAAGGTTGTACATTTTTATCTGCCTGCCCGTTTCCACAAGTGTATGTCCAAATAAATTTTTAGGAGATTTTGTATACATTTCAATCTTTGCTTTTAATTTGCATTGCTATTATTAATAATAATGCAAATTTTCAACTTCGTAAATAAAAAATTAATAAAAAATATACTTAATAAAATTTTGTAAAGAAACAGCAAAAATTTTTTTTACGGTTATTATATATACAGGTCTTTATATTATAGGAGTATGTGTATGAAAATTTCAGCTATAAATAATACGGCTGTGTTTGGAAGAGCTTTTACAACAAAAGAGAAAAAAGAGTATGAAAAAGTGCAGCAGGAAGCACGACAAGAATTAGGCACCGATAAAACAACCGCTACAATTTTTGATTTCAGTGTTCCGACTTTAGAACATGATACCGGTATCGGAACAAGTTTTTCTAATGACGCACAAGAAATGTCCGAATTATTAAAAACAATGTGCGGAATAAATTCAATCCAATTGCAGCCGCAGGGTGAAATTTCAGATTTCGTTAAATCACCATATTCGGGAACAAGTTTTTCTTTAGGCATGCACATTATTGACCTTACAAAACTTAAAGATAAAAGTTACGGTAAACTATTAACAGAGGAAGATATGCAATCTCCCTATATGAACAGAGTCACAAATCATGAAAATGTAAATTATGATAATGTGTTTTCAGAAGACGGGCAAAAAGCCATGCTAAAAAAAGCATACAAAAATTTTACTGAGCTGCCGTCATCTTCCAAAATGAAGAAAGAATTTGAAAAATTCAAACAGGAAAACAGCTATTGGGTAGAAAAAGATGCTCTGTATGAAGCTGCTGCCACAGTAAACGGCTCTGACGATATGAGAAATTGGAATGAACGAGATAAAAATATCTATGCTTCAAAAGAAGGTGATAAAGAAAGAATTGCCGAATTAAAAAAAGTAACTGATAAAGACGGGAATAATATAGTAGAATTTGAAGAATTTGTTCAATTTATTGCAGATAAACAACAAAAAGAAGCAAAAGCCAATTTTAATAAAAAAGGAATAGATATATATGGTGACGGACAGATAGGATTTTCTCAAAAAGATTATTGGGCGCATAAATCCGCATTTTATCCTAATTATGAGTATGGCTGTGATATAGGTGACGGAAAGTATTCCTGCTGGTCGCCCGCAATTAATTATGATGAAATAAAAGGTGAAGCCGGAGAACTTTTATATAATAAATTTGATTTATTTTTTAAGCGTTATGACGGAGGAAGAATTGATGCCGCCTGGCAGTTAATAAACCCTTTAATTTGTGAACCGTGGCATAATAACGGAAATCCGGTATTCGATAATAACGGAAATAAGCTTGGAAGAAAACTTGATCATCAGCCTAAAGTAGAAGACAACGGAAAACATATAATAAATGATATTATTCTAAAAGCTGCAAATAATAACGGTGTTTCTAATGATAAAGTATTTTTGGAATTATTAGGCGGAAATTCTTATGATTCTCTTGATGCAGTAAAAAATCTAGGAACAACCTTAATTCATATTACACGATATGGCGGCGGCAATTGGGGAAGAGTTAAATATTATGAAGCCAACGGAGATAATAAATATCAAAATATGAAACCCGGCGATTATACCATAGGACCCGGAACTCATGACGATTACAGCCTTTTGGAGCAGGTTGAAAACGGAAAAGAACGGGCGGGATATCTTTCTGAAGATTTACACCTCGATAAGAAAGAACTTGAACAATCACAACCAAAATTATCGGAAGCTGTATTTGCCGAATTATTTACAACAAAAAATCAATTTGCTACATTACCTGACATGATAGGTTCCAAAAGAAGAATTAATGTTCCTAATACAACGGAAGGAAATTGGTCATACAGAACATCTCAAGATTATGAACACGAATATTTTGAAAATCTTTCAAACGGGAAAGGCTTAAATGCTGCTGATGCGTATAGTAAAGCAATTAAAGCAAAGCAAAACGGAAGAAGTTCTGTTTTGACAGACAAATTGGATTATTTTGCAAATATACTAAGACAAAAAGGTCCGATGACAACTAAAGAAGCTGATAAAATAATCCTGGAAGCATAAATTCTTATTAAGAGAAAGAGGCGGGAAACCCCGCCTCTTTTAATCATTTTTAACTCCTATATTTCCGGCTTTTATAAAATCTTGTTCAGAGAGTTCATTTTGATTTAAAAGTTTTTCTGCTGCTCCCCGCATAAAATAAAGATGAGCATTATCAGGAAGCAGATTTATAGCCATCGTATAATCATCTTTTGCACTTTCATAATTTTTCTTTTCAAAATTATAAAATGCTCTTTGCGCATAAAAATATCCGTTTTTATTATTTTTTGAAATTATGGCATTATAATCATTAATTGCGCCTTGAACATCTTTTATGAAATATTTTATTTTTGCCCTGTTTTCAATATAGTGTGTGTTTAAGTCATCAATTGATATTGCTTTATTATATGCTTGTAATGCGCTGTCAAATTCCCTGATATGTCTTAAAATATCTGCTTTTTGAGCATACAATTCAGCTTTATAAGGATGTTTTACAATTGCTTTATTACAATAATCAATTGCATTTAAAAAGGTTTTATTTTTTCTGTTTACTCGTATTACAGCTTTTAATGTTTTTAAAGACCCGGGTCTTAAAGAAAGTGCAAGAAATAATGCGCTTAAAGATTTCGGATATTCTCCCAAATTTTCTTTATATATACCTTTATTGTACATGATATTAAATATAAAAAACTTTCTTATTTTTGCAAAACCGAAATAAAACAATAAAAACTCCTTAATTGTTAAGACTGTGAACGGGTGCGGGAATTCTGCCGCCCCTATTTACAAATGCGGCAGAAGAAAGACTATTAACCTTCATAATAGGTGCTTCGCCCAATAAACCGCCGTAAACCGCATAATCCCCAACATCTTTCCCCGGAACAGGGATAACCCTGACGGCTGTAGTCTTTTTATTTATCATACCTATAGCCATTTCATCGGCTATTATTCCTGAAATAGTAGTATCGGGTGTATTTCCGGGTATTGCAATCATATCAAGCCCGACTGAACATACGCAAGTCATTGCTTCAAGTTTATCAAAAGAAAGCACACCTTTTTTTGCAGCTTCAATCATGCCCGCATCTTCCGATACAGGAATAAAAGCACCCGAAAGACCTCCTACATAAGAACTTGCCATAATACCGCCTTTTTTAACGGCATCATTAAGCATTGCAAGAGCCGCCGTAGTACCGTGAGCGCCTGCATGTTCAAGCCCCATTGCTTGAAAAATACCTGCAACACTGTCGCCTAAAGCAGGAGTAGGGGCTAAAGAAAGGTCAATTATTCCGAACGGAATACCCATTTTTTCTGCCATTCTCCTTCCGACAAGTTCACCTGTTGAAGTTATTTTGAAGGCAATTTGTTTGATTTTATTTGCAAGTTCGCCAAAATCCGCATCTTTAGGCATATTTTCTACAGCGGCACGCACTACCCCCGGACCTGATACCCCGACATTTAATGCGCATTCCGGTTCTCCGTACCCATGAAAAGCACCTGCCATAAATGGGTTATCCCCCGGAGCATTACAAAAACAAACCAGTTTAGCAGCCCCAATTCCGTCTTTATCTTTCGTAAATTCTGCGGTTTGTTTTATTATTTTCCCCATTTTTTTAACGGCATCCATATTAATACCGGCTTTAGTTGATGCAAGATTTACGGAGGAACATACTCTTTGTGTTTCCTTCAATGCTTCGGGAATACTCTCTATCAGAGCTGTATCACCTTTTGTACAGCCTTTTTCCACTAATGCCGAGAACCCGCCTATAAAATTTACATTTACTTCTTTTGCCGCTGAATCAAGCACCTTGGCAAGATATACATAATCAAATTCTTTGCATGACTCTCCTACAAGAGAAACAGGAGTCACTGCTATTCTCTTATTTATAATAGGGATTGAGTATTCTTCCTCTATTTCAGAGGCATATTTATACAGATGTTTCGCATATTTAATTATTTTATTATATATTTTTTCTCCGACATCTTTTGCGTTATCACTGCAGCAATCACGCAAACTTAATGCAAGTGTGACTGTTCTGATGTCCAGATTATGAACCTTTATCATATTTATTGTTTCAAGTATTGATTTTTCATTAAAAAAAGACATTTAATCATCCTTAAATCGTGTGCATTTTATCAAAAATTTCTTTTTTCTGAATCCAAATTTCCATTCCTAAATTTTTTCCGGATTCAGTTATTGCATCTTTTATTTCTTTAAAAGAGTATTTTGATTTACTTATATCCGCAAGAAGAAACATCATAAAACAACCCTGCATAATTGTTTGTCTTATATCTTCTATATTAACT
This sequence comes from Candidatus Gastranaerophilales bacterium, assembly GCA_021199975.1. Lineage (GTDB taxonomy): Bacteria > Cyanobacteriota > Vampirovibrionia > Gastranaerophilales > Gastranaerophilaceae > Avigastranaerophilus. The sequence goes on along the minus strand of JAJQHF010000242.1, from coordinate 2,398 downwards.
TCATATTTTGCAAGAACCGATGCTATTTCGGCAACAATACCTATGCCGTCTTTACCTGATATTGTTACAATTATTTTATTTTCACTCATTTTTACTCCAATCAAAATTATATTTTCATTTTATTAATAAATCAGAGTAAAATCAATTTATTATTTAAAATTTTAAATTACGTTCGCCCTGTTGAATTTTTTGTAAGTTTTCAATAACAGTTTTTTTTCTTATATTATTTGGAAGTTTTTCAACTTCCTTTTTAATAAGGATTTCACCCAATTGTTTTGTAGAAGCTGAAGCATAATCAATCAAATATTCTTTAAGTGTCATTATTGCATTAGGACTGCAAAAATTATGTATCTGCTCGTTTTTGCAGATAGACATAAATCTTTCGCCTGTGCGTTGGCTGCCGTAGCATGCTGTGCAAAAACTCGGAATATAATTAAGTTCCATAAGCCAATTTACGACTTCATCCAATGTTCTGTTGTCATTCACCTCAAACTGGCTTGAATCTTCATCTTCGGCTTCCGGTTTATAATAACCGCCTACACTTGTTTTTGAACCTCCTGATATCTGAGAAATACCAAGTTCTAATAAATCTTTTCTGCAAGATTTACTTTCTCTTGTCGAAACAATCATGCCCGTATAAGGAACCGAAATTCTTATCAGAGCAACAATCTTTTTAAAAGTTTCATCATCAAGTGCATTTGAGAAATTTTTAGGGTCAATATCATCAGCAGGTCTTATTCTTGGAATACTGATTGTATGAGGGCCAACACCGTACAGAGCCTCCAAATGCTCAGCGTGCATTAAAATTGCCGTAAATTCATATAAATAATTTTCAAGCCCGAATAAAACACCCATACCGACATCATCAATTCCGCCTTGCATAGCTCTATCCATTGCTTCCGTGTGATATGCATAATTATGTTTAGGACCTGTCGGATGAAGTTTTTCATAGCTTTCTTTATTGTATGTTTCCTGAAATAAAATATACGTTCCAATGCCTGCGTCATGCAGTTTCTTGTAATTCTCAACGGTTGTTGCCGCTATATTTACATTTACTCTTCTTATTGCACCGTTTTTATGTTTAATAGAATATATTGTATTAATTGATTCAAGAATGTACTCAATCGGATTGTTAACAGGGTCTTCACCTGATTCTATTGCCAATCGTTTATGCCCCATATCTTGAAGAGCAATAACCTCTCTTTTTATTTCTTCTTGAGTCATTTTTTTTCTAGGAATATGTTTATTTTTTGCATGGTACGGGCAATATGTACAACCGTTTATACAATAATTTGAAAGATAGAGAGGGGCAAACAAAACAATTCGATTGCCATAAAAATCTTCTTTTATTTGTTTTGCAAGTTTAAATATTTCCTCATTCTTTTCTTGATTTTCACAAGTCAACAGCACGGCAGCTTCTTTATGGTTTAACCCCTTTTTTAATCTTGCCTTTTCTAAAATCTCATTTATTAAAGAAATATTATTTCTATTTGCTTTTGCATATTCAATTGAATTTAAAATTTCTTGATTATCAATAAATTCTTCCGATTTTGATGATTTTGGGTTATACATTTTACCGCCTTCTTTCAAATTTAGTATAACTCAAAAAATGTTTTATCTGTAATAAAATTTTAAAATTATTTGCAGCTGTACGCTAAATATCGATAAAGTGTTGTACTGCCGCCGCCATGTAAGTTTGTATAACAGTAAATTTTACCATACATATAGCTGTCACATTGAAAATTACAGCTCCCGTAGACTCCGGGATTTTGTGCAATATCATAAGTAATTTGATATTTGTAACCGCTGTTATAAGTACTGCTATAATAGTAAACACCATACTGTACATGCTCTGATACCATATAAACATTTATACCATAGGCGGTTTTACAGGTAAAAGTAGTAGTATACAAATAAGCAGTAAAGTTATAGCAGTAATAAACATTATAAGAAAAGTAACCTATATCAGCTATTAATGAATTATTATCAACCTCCATAGTTCCATTATAAAGTGCAAGAATTTCTTCTTCCGATAAGTTGTTAATATTGTATCCGTTCAATAATGCAATCTCGTCAAAGTCTGCGTCAACAGTATTATAATTACTGTCTAAAACCTGTTTATCCGTTAAATAAACAATTTTCTCCCGTTTATTTTCACCGAAAAGAATATTTTCATAGAGTTCTTGAGTTTTATCATCAGATAAATTATTAACATCAATACCCTTTAATACAGAAATTTCATCATTACTACAGTCAACAATGTCACTGCATAAATCCAATATTTCTTTATCACTTAAATTATCAACATCAACACCTGATATATCCATTTTATTTTCTCCTGTTCCAATTTTTTGCATGCAAAAATACAGGTAAAAGAGAATCTTCACCTGTATAGTCA
>JAJQHF010000283.1 GCA_021199975.1 Candidatus Gastranaerophilales bacterium | reverse complement strand
TTCAAAATCTTCTTTAACATCCATACCTTTTGGGTGCGGATTATCAAACTTAAAACCGAGTTTTTTAAGCCAGCCTTTTGCTTCAAAATTAGATTTATAAATAAAGTTGTACATAATTTTATATTTTTGTTCCGCTGAAGCAATATTTTCTTTTAGCCCTTTTGTAAGAGCAACTCTGCTTTTGTAAATATAAAAACTGCAAAGCAGCCATACACAGGCAATTGAATTATCACCGTCAAGCCCGCAAAATCCGCCCATAGCAATCGGAACTTGTTTCCCTGTATTATCAGGTCCATATAGAACTAAAATTTCTTTGTTAATCAAATTTTGAAGAGTTTTTTGTTTCCAATTTTTACCCAAATGAAAAAATAATTCCTGTTTATCTTCAAATCTTAAATTATCAAGAATAAAAGTTATTTCCGATTTATCACTATATTTTTTAATCATTTATATCAGCCACCGTTATATCTAAAGAAATAGAATTAATTGTTAAAGGAAAAGGATATGTCTGTTTTATATGAACAGAAGCATCCTCCGAATAATCTGAATAAGGGAAAACCGAAACTTTTCCCGAATGGAGATAATTTGCATCATTTACACTGTCTATACTTCTAGAGTTTTGAAAAAGTGTATCATCAGCGCCTACAACAAAAAAATCTTCTCTTGATTTATCTACATTTATACTTATTTCATTAACTATTTTTAAAATACCGTGCGTATTTTCACCTTCAAGATTAAGAGTTTCAAGTTCAAATTCATAAGGCAGACCGGCAACAATTTTAGAAGCCGGATAATCTAAAACCACAGAACCATTTGAAACAACTTTATCTTCAACAACGCAGCCGTCAGCTAAAAGATTTATAGTTTCGCCTTCAAGGTGGTCAAGCCCGTATATAGTTTGTATCTCATCCCCCTCATAGGTCAAAGAGCAATCAAGGAAAATGCCGTCTTTTGTTTCTTCCGTGTACCTTGAAGCCATACGTTCTATAAATCTTTTCGTTTCGCCGTTTATTTCTCTTTTAACAACAAAATAAGCTACATCTTCATACCCTTCTCTTATAACGGCAACCGATTCAAATTCACCCTTTGTTTCATGCCTGTGCCAGCCTGCAACCTCCTGTTTCTTGTTATAAGTAAGTGCATTTACTGTTCCGTCAGACATAACGCACCATAAAATCCTATAAGGTTCCTTAGAATAAGCCATATCAATTATCTGCTTGTTTTCAAATAAATGATTAGCAAATATAGAAAGTTCTTCACCGTCATAACTGTCTGAAATGTAAGTATAGCCCAAATCTCTTAAAACAGAACCTCCTGACTGCGCAAATAAAATCATATTACCCGATACTACCGGTGGAACATGCGAGCATCCGTAAAAGCTTTGCGGCGAAGCAACAAGCGATGACGAAGCGGTAAATGCGCCGTCTGAACCGTTTAATGTCCATTCTCCGCCGGAGGTGAGTATTATTAAATCATTCAACGCTATAATATGTCTTATTTCATTAACTTCACGCTCTGATAAGGTTATGTTTATTGAATCCGTTGAATTTAAAGGTCTTGAAATATTAAAATTATTATTTGTTGAAGTTTGAGAAGCAACTAATTGCTGAGGGCTATCCGCCAAACAAGCAAAAACTTTTCTTTGTTGAAAATAATTTACGCATGCAGGGTTATTATCATCTTCAAACGGATTTGTATATATCGGGGCGGTCGAAGTCAAATCCGGCTCTATCTTATCATCAGTGAAAGTAGTTGTAGAAGTAGTACCGACATAGCCAAACACTCCGTTAACACTCCTGTAAACATTATATTCAACAGCGCCGCTGACAGCGGAAAAAGAAATTGTAATATACTCCGTTGTTCCCCAATAGGACTCCAATTCCCCTTTTACTGATACAACAGAAGACCTGTTGCTTTCTTCATATGTACTTTCTTTAACAGCAGTTACAACATACTTATAAGTAGTCAGATAATCGCTTCCCCCTGTCCAAGAAGCACTTAGCCCTGTAGGTGCTGAAATTTGCGGTTTAAAACTTATTTCTTCTAATTCCCAACTGTAATGAGATAATCTTGAGAGTTCCCGGGGCGTATAATTATTATGACATAATGTCAACACATCTGCATTTTGGGCATATTTTATTTCAAATAAATCATCTTCTAGATATGGAGTTGATATTTCAACTATATTTTCGTCGGAATCAATAATTTGAGCACCGTCTTTTATAAATCTTGCATATTCATTGCCAAATTCAATGATATATGTTTGTTCCGTGTTAAAAGAAAACGGAATTAATCTTACTTTAGAAGAAGAATCTTTAACCTCGCATACAAGTTCAAGGCCGGCTCTGTTGCTTACACAGCCTTCGGCTCTGACAAATCCGTTTTTTAAAGTTTTTAAACCGATTTCATATTTTGCAAGGTCGTTTCTTGAATATAAAGCAGGACTTAATTCCCCGCCCGTAAAGGATTTTTGAGTATATCTTGTCATTTAATTATCTCCAGTTATCTTTCATCCAGCCACGAACAATTATCCGTATTCCTTATAAATCCCTCTGAGGCATTCATTGCCTTTGCTTTTGCCAAAATACTTGTATACACGCTTAAACAATCGCTTTGTATATTTCTGTTGCCCGTTATTGCAGGCGCCGCCAAAAAGGCAAGATACCAGCACAATGCCATTACAAATTCAGTAGAAAAAAATGTTTCATTATCTACGGATTTTGTATATCTTAAAACAGCAGGCGTTATATTTGTATTTATGACCTTTTGTCCCGAACTGTTTGCGGCAATTTCAAATTCAACAATATTTCTGTCTGCATAAGGTAAAATTTCTCTTGCAAAAAGGCAATCATTCGGATAGTCAAATTCATATAAAAACTTTGGATTTAACGGAATATTCCCTGTTAATGAAAGTTCTCTGTAATAATTTGCAAAGTTCCAATCAAAATCTTTTAAAACCTGTTCTCTTGCACTGTCATAAAATTCATTTAAAACAATTGTATTTTTATTTGATTGATTTGCATTTTGAATACCGACACTAACTCTTAAATTTTTTAATGTAATATTAAATATTTTAGATTTTGTATAATTCATTTTTTATTCCTTTTATTTAAAAAAAGATATCCGGTATAATACCGGATATCACAGTATGAATTGAGGACTATAAAACGACAGAAGTTTTATATATTATGAAAACTTTCCTGAATGCCGTCAGAAACACCTGCCAATACAGCACCCGCTGAAGGGGCAGTACCGGTCACGGTATAATATAAACGCATATAGCCTAAATTCCCTTTGGGTAAAAACTTTATTGCGGATTGTGCGCCTTTTGTTAAATTATCAAGAGATATTGTCTGTTCGGTTAAATCAGTATAGCTGTCAAAATCTTCATCTTGAGAGGTTTGAACTTTTATTCCCAAACTTGTTAAGTTATCAAAATCCTCCGTTATTTGAATAAATACTTCAACGGGAGTTCCAAAAGCTATCTCTCTTTCTCCCAAATACAAAACATTTTCGGAAGCACAGCTTTCTGTTATAGACTGATTATCCGAAAATAAAGCCTGTTCATCTAATATCATTTTTTACTCCTTCCTTATTATGCAACTGCACTCTCAGTGCAAACAATCTGCTCACATTCACGAATTGGAATATTTTTGTAGTGAAGTATATTGTCATTTAAGTATTCCTTTATAGTGAAGTTAACATTTGTTTTTTCTTTAAGTTGTGCTTCAAAATACATTAGAACAGTTGAATTGCAATAAATATAAGTCTTTCCTGTTTTAGCAAATCTTCTGATTTTATAATATGCTTTATTTAAAAGTTCTTCTAAATCAGGTGCATTGTCACCTGTTAAATCAGAAATAGAAATATTTGCAATACGGCAGGTTGAACGCCAATCTCTGACGGATAAACCTACATCCATTTTAAAATGGTCCTGATAAACTTTTCTTTTTCCGCCTGTTGAGCTTGTTTCGGTGAGAACATTATCATCTTTATGCTGAATACCTGCTTGAGAGCCTTGAGGATATAATAAAGAAGTATGCAAATCTCCCCATGTTACCATCCAGACAGAAGTGTTGTCATCTCCTGTTCCGCCTGCATCAATAATATTAGAGCCTATTTTTTTTGTATCGGTTGATAATTTAGAATATCTTGCGGCTAAACCGTCAAATGCCGCCGCATTTTCTTTTATACTTCCGTAAAATATTGTTTCCTGCAATTTTTGATTCATTGCTTCAATAAATGCAGAAGATTCCGACAATCTGAATAATTTAGGATTTTCAGATTTATCAACTAAATCAACATCAACAATCGAATATGTTTCAAGCATGCCTGTAACATCTTTTACCTGTTCCGTTGCAGATTTTGAGCTTGGCACATAGCCGTATAAATTTCTGAATACCGCTGAAGGTAAGCCTGTTCGTATTGTTGTAATGTGATTTGAACCGTCATTACATTGCAGAGCATTTGCATCCTGCAAAATTTCATTAGTTTCAGACATCATTTCAATAATTTCAGCTGCAATTTTACCGTTTTCGGTTCTTTTCAGCCTGTCTGCCAATGTTAAATAATTAGCGCCTAAAGTTGCCATTGTTTCTTTCCTTTCTTAATTTTTTACTGCATTGTAGGGAATAAAATATCTTCCCTGCTTTCTTTTGGAGCCGCAGGAATATTAACTCTGTAAATAGAGTCATTTTGCATTTTTTTGCCGATATCATAAAACATTTTTACGACTTTCGGATGACAGTTTAACCCTGATTCTTGCAAAAGATTTTGCAGTTCCTCATCAGCAAACTGAGTATATGCAATATTTGCAGTCCTAAGATTTTTATTTAAATTTGCGCCGCCGATTTCCCTATCCAAAGCCAATGCACGTTTGAATTCCGTTATTTTTTGTCTTTGCTGGTCTGCTAAAGTTTTAGAGTAATTATCACCCGTTAACTGTGTAAGCTTTACAGCCATAGACATCAATTCGTCCGCACCTTTTTGGGAGAGATTATATCTTCCCGCTAATTCATTAAATTCATCTAATAATCCTGCATCCAAACAGTAATTTTCAGGTAATTTAACTCCCGAATAATCATAAAATTCAGGCTTCCCGAAATAACCGCCGTTATCTTCTTCAATTGCCGCAGCAATAATTCCTTTATCCTGCGGCTGTTCATAGATGTTAATTCCTAAGCCCGGCTTTTGATTTTTTTCAAATTCATCATTAAACATTTAATTCTCCTTCCGTTATGTTATACCCAGCCTCGCCATTAAGTCGCTGCCGTATGAATCTGTACCCGCTATATTTTTAATAATTTCAGAGCCTTCTTTTGCCTGCTCAATAGCTGCTTTTTGTTTTTCTGCTTCCTCCTCCTTCTGTTTATTTTTTTCAACTTCTTTTGTAGGAACAAGCTGTTCAGGCGATATATTTGCAAAATCCGCATAATCATCAATAATTTTATTTCCGTTAAGTTTCTTTTTTAGTGATGTATCAAGTGATTGAGCAAGATTAATTGTAAAAGTGGTAAATCTTTCCATTGCGGATATTTTAGCTGCCTTTTGTGCTTGAGCAAGAGTGGAAACAAATTCAATATCCATATTCTCACCCATTATCTCGGCAGGAGGTTCAGGTAATATATTTAAGGTTATACATTCTTGAAAAACCCAATCCATTACCTGATTTAACCCGTTATGAATTTGCTGGAGCAATGGTGACAATAAAACCATTTTTTCCTCCTTTAATTCATTGACCTCCGTTGCTGTTCTTGAACGTTCTGCTGTATTTAAAATCATTGCAAATAAATCATTATAAAAAGTTTCTTTAATTGACTCTTTTAACTTATCAATAATTGAATCAACCTCTAAAACTCTGGGATTTACCTCATAAATAGGAGATAAACCTCTGCCGTTTTCATCTTCTTCAATAAATGCGGCAGGCGCATCAATCATTTTCTTATTTTTAAGACTTGCAGGTCCTTTGTAAGTAGGGCTTATCATCTTTTTAACCGCCTTACCTTCATCAACAACCATACTCATAAGCTGTTTGACATCAGGCAATGCGTTAACTCCGGGACATTCGCAAGGATAAACATCCTCTCCGTTTACTTCCGATTCAAAAACCGCATAAGGAAATTTATCAAACCCGCTTTTGGAAAGAAATTTCTCTTCACCCGAAGCAAATTCATAATAAACCGATACAAATTCTTTATTCTCCGCCCAAACAGAACCGGGCATAAAATCTTTATTCGGTTCGACAAAATGTACTATTTCAAACATTTCTTCATACCTGTTTGAATGGATTGCATTTATAACTTCTTTTGATACATTTTCTTCGCCGAAACGGTCATAAAGATTTTTTGCGGTTTCCATAAAAACACGGCAAATTGTATCAATATCGCCCTTTTGATTTTTTGCAATCCTATATGAACCGATAGGAAGCAGCTGACATCTTAATATTGCAGCTTCATCACTCATCAAGCCCAAAACAGAAATGCCAAAAACACCTATCTGTTTGTAAACGGCAGGCAGCACCCTGTAAAGATTTGAGGAATTAAAAATATCTCTGAAAAGATTTTCAACGGAGTTACACCAGGTTTTTACTTCATAGCTTGCATTTATGCCGTGGTTTCTAATTTTAACCTTAAACCAATTAGTAGCAGGACTCGTAGCACCTGACATCATGCCTGATGAAAAATTTCTCACCGCTAAAAGAGGTGTTGAATCCTTTATTTTTTTATTCTTCATCGGCTGCTTGTTTACATTTCTAGCTAAAAATCTTACGGAACGAGGCAAAAAATAATCCGCTAATTCCTGCCAATCCGGTTTTAAGACATTATATGCCGTTTCAAGCTCTGCCCGCCTTGCATTAAAATACTGTTTGGAATATTTTGTTTCTTTCATTTTATTCCCCTAATAGTTTCTTTTTTGATGACACAATTTCATCATCTATACCGTTATTTGTAGTTTTAATATTTTCAGATACCAGCCCCTTAACTCCCGTGCGGTTTCCCGCAGTTGCTTTTGTAGTTGAAGCATCTGCCTGAGCTGCAGTTTTAATAACTTCCGTATCTTCTGTTGATGATGAAGATGCCGAAGATGAAATTTTTGGTGTTGTACACATAATTTTTCCCTTTCTTTTTTATTTCAATATTTAATCAAGCACTGCCTGCACTCTTTACTTCATTCGCACACTAAAAATCATAAGAATTGAAGCAAACTTATACAAAGCTTGCTTCAATTCTTAGAGATATGTCGTACAAAGAAATGAAGAAGTTTATAAAAACAGCCGGAAGCTTGATACTTGTACAAGATTGTGCAAATTTATTATTTATTTTGATTTTTCAAATATTGCACTGTATCTAATACAAAAATTATAAACATCCAATAGGCACACATATAATAGGGTATAACATACAACATACCCGGCCATGGTGCAATAACCATTAACAATGAAAAAATCAAAATAAGAGTTAATGAAACCCAAATATAAAACAATTTTTTATATTTTATACCTACTGCTAAGATTAAAAATAAAATTAAATAATAACAGCACGGATTTCCTATCGTCTTTAAATATATTTGCGCTGACGAATATTTAGTTGAAATCATAGTATTAGATAAAATTTTATTTCTTAAATCAAGATTTATAAACTTGAATTTCTTTTCAAATTTTTCAGAGTAAAATTTATTATAACTAAAAAAACACAGTATTATATAATTATTTTGCTTAAAAATGTTATAATGATAACTGTACAAATTATACCTAAAAAGATTAAATCCGTTTAAAATTAAATGTTTTTCCAATATATTCTTTACTCTTTTAACATTATTAATATCAGATATATCAATAACAGTGGAGAATGTTTTTGTTTCAAATTCAGGATATACCTTTTTAATAACTAATTTATCATCATCTGTCAGCTGATTAATCATGTGTGCGGAAGGATTTAATAACTTATCATATACAAATAATAGATTATGTAAAACATAAATCTTACATCCCCATTTAATTTCTATACAATATAAACCGGAAAATAATAATAAAAATGCACTTAAAAAAACAAAAAATCTCTTTTTATCAAAAATTTTTAAGAAGTATATCATTGCAGGCAGTATAATTATAAGTATTAAACATTCAAATCTTATTGATATTAATATAGAACATAACACTGCTAAACTGATTGAAATTACATTGCTGTTTATATCCTTTTTAGTTTTATATGCCGACAAAAGTATTGTAAAAATCCATAATAATATCCAAAAACTGTAAGTTTGTTTGTAAGGGTTAGAGTTAAGCATCATAATACTTGGAATGAAAAATATACCATACATTATATAAACATATTTTTTACCCCCCTCCTCATAATTATAACTCATTTTAAGTTTATAAATTATATAAGCTGAAACTAAAGAAAAAACAAAAATGTGACATAATGATATACCGAATAATGATGGATATACATTGTACGAAAATAATTGAAATATACTTGTAAAATAGCCATGAAATACATC
>JAJQHF010000284.1 GCA_021199975.1 Candidatus Gastranaerophilales bacterium | reverse complement strand
ATTTATTTATACTTTTAAATACTGTATTTTTAATCTGTTCAACTTCATATTCCGATTGTTCTTTAACATCAATTTGGTCATAAAAAGCAGATTTTGTCATTGCAAAAAGTTTACAGGCAGTATCGTATTTATTAACATTAAGATTTAATGCTTTATTATGATAATCAATGCTTTTATCACAATCAAGATAATAATAAGCATGAGCCAATCTTGAGAAAACGCTGGTTTGTCCCTGCGGGTATTCCTTTAAATATTCTTCATAATAATATGTATATTTATCTTTATCATCTAATTTATAATAAGCATTTGCAAGTTTAATATATAAACCTGCAAGAGTATTTTTATTCAAATTTTTTCTAGACATTACAAGAGCAGTTTTATATACTTTGACAGCTTCAATAATTTGATTATCCTTATAAAGTTTTTCGCCTTTTTCTATTAATTCTTGATATGATGTTTTTTTATTATTTTCTTTTGCCAAAAATTTATTCCTTATTTAGAGGTAAGATTATATTCTTCTTCCTGTCTTAGTTTTCTGTTCATTAATTTATTCAAGACTTCATCAGGTGTAATATCGGTATAAACAGCTTCATAAATTGCGGAAGAAACAGGAACTTCAACCCCCAATTTATCAGCCAAGCCGCATAAAGCCTTAGATGTTTTTACACCTTCCGCAACAGACCCCAATTCATTTAAAATATCATCAATTTTTTTGCCCTTTCCGAGCATGGAACCGACAGTATAATTACGGCTGAAAGGGCTTGAACATGTTGCAATTAAATCCCCCATGCCCGATAAACCGTATAGTGTAGATTGCTTTGCCCCTAACATAACGCTTACACGTACAATTTCCGCCATGCCTCTTGTTAAAAGAGTACCTCTGCAATTATCTCCGAGGTTCATTGCATCGGCAAATCCCGAGGCTATGGCTATTACATTTTTTAAACTTCCGCCGAGTTCAACACCTATAACATCAGAATTTGTATAAAGCCTGAATTTAGAAGGTACGTTCAGATGTTTTTGAATGAACTCTGCCGTTTTAATATCATCACTTGCAATGCAAGCGGCAGTAGGACATCCGTTCAGGATTTCTTTTGCAAGAGTAGGACCTGATAGGACAGCTAATTTAGAGGTTGGCAGTTCATCTTTTATAACTTCTGACATTCTTTTTAAAGAAGGTAATTCAAGCCCTTTTGAAAGGTTAACGAGAATTTGTTCATCTTTTATTCCCGCTTCTTTTAACTGTTTGCATACAGGTCTGATACCCGATGTAGCAACAACAAGCAGAATTATTTCCGCTCCTTTTATTGCATTTGTAATATCATCAGTTATTTCAACTTTGCTATCAAGCTGTACTAAAAGAGGTTTTGATGTTTTCTTATATTGTCTTAACTCTTCGGTTAAATCCTGAGTTCTTCCCCAAATACAAATTTCATCAAAATTATTATTCAAAAGCTTTGCAATTGTTAATCCCCAGCAGCCCGCTCCTAAAACAGTAAGTTTCATACATTACCTCCATAGATTTTATTATACACCGACAAATACCTTTTTTGCTTCTTCTCTGTCATCAAAATGGATTGTTTCATTTTTTAAAATCTGATAATCTTCATGTCCCTTGCCTGCAATTACAATTACATCTTCGGGATTAGAAATAGTTTTTAAAAATTTTATAGCTTCACGTCTGTCAGGTTCAACAAAAATTCTTTGCGTATCCACTGTTTTTATGCCTGTCATAATATCTGATATTATAAGCTGCGGGTCTTCGCTTCTGGGATTATCAGATGTCACAACCACTTTGTCGGATAAATCATCCGCTATTTTGCCCATTTTAGGACGTTTTGTCGTATCTCTGTCACCGCCGCACCCAAACAAGCATATAAGTTTTGAAGTTTCGGGAGTTAATTCCCGTGCGGCTTTTAATACATTTTCCAGTCCGTCAGGGGTGTGAGCATAATCTACAATAACAAGCGGTTTTTTACTTACTATTTCAAATCTTCCCGCAACACTTTTTGTATTTTCAAGTGCATTAATTATAGTTTTATAATCAATACCCATTGCAAGTCCAGTGCTAAATGCCGCTAAAGCATTATAAACACTGAACATTCCATTTAAATGCAGATTTATTGTTTCTGATTTTCCGCCAAATTCTACTGTTAATTGAGCTCCGTCTATTGAAAACATTATATTTTCCGCTTTAATATCCGCTTTATTTTTTACTCCGTATGTAAAAATATTAACCCCGTCAGCTGCCGCATTAATAAAGTCCTTTGCATACTCATCATCCGCATTAATTACCGCAAAAGAACCTTTTTTTAAATTCTCAAAAAGAATGGCTTTTGCTTTAAAATAGTTTTTCATTGTAATGTGATAATCAAGATGGTCTTGCGTAAGGTTTGTAAAGACTGCACCGTCAAAATCACAGCAGCCGACTCTTTTTTGTTCCAATGAATGCGAACTTACTTCCATTACAACATTTTTAATTCCGCTATCTGCCATTAAACGTAAATCCCTTTGTAATTCGGGCGGCTGAGGTGTGGTATGTTTTGCTTCTTTATAAGAGTCAGTGCTTGAAAGTTTATAACCTAATGTACCAATTAATGCGCATTTTTCGTTATTTTCTTCAAGTATTCTTTGTATCAAGTGAGTTACTGTTGTTTTACCGTTAGTGCCCGTTACTCCAATTAAATTAATTTCTTTGGAGGGTTCATTATAAAAAGCGGCGGCAATTTTTGCCATTGTTTTTTTTGTATCTTTTACAATGACTTGAGGGATATTAATATCCAGTTCTTCTTCACAAAATAATGCGGAAGCGCCTTTTTCCGCTGCTGATTTGGCATATTTATGACCGTCTGCCGCTTCTCCTCTGATACATATAAATATATCTCTCGGTTTTGTAAGCAGGGAATTATATGAAATACCTTCTATTTCAATATCTTCATAGTTTTTTGTTTCATAATCATCCAAAAGTCTTATTACTTCACTTAATAGCATATTTATTACCTCTTTTTATTCTGTAATATTTTTATCAGGCGGAATATTAAGTATTCTTGCGCACTGATTTGCAACTTCTTTAAAAATCGGGGCGGCTACCGTATTTCCCCAAACAGGTCCTCCTGCGGAAGCGGAATCGACAATAACATAAACCAAAAGCTGAGGGTCGTCAGCGGGTAAATACCCTATAACAGAAGCATATAAAGCATTTGAATACCCTTTTGATTTTTCCTTCGGTTTTTTTGAAGTTCCCGTTTTGCCTGCCACGGTGTATCTTTCTAAATTTATGTGTGATTTTGAGTTAGCGACGCTCTGGGCTAAAAGCTTGGTTGTCATTCTTGCGGTTTCGGGACTTATTGCTTGAATACGCTGTATTTTTTCGGCTTCCTCCTCAGGTGAATATTTTATTACATGCGGAGTAACTCTCACACCGTTATTAGCAAGAGCCGAAACGGCACTTACCATTTGTATTGCCGTAACAGATGCGCCGTAGCCGTAGCCCATTGTAGCCTGTCTTGATTTATCCCATTGAAAAGGTTTGGGCAAAAGCCCCGATGATTCACCATTTAAGTCAATGCCCGTTTTTCTGCCTATTCCGAACTTTGAAAGTATATTGTAAAATTCAGGTGCGCTCATCATTAAAGCAATATTTGCGCTTCCCACATTACTTGAATGTTCAAGCAAATATACAAGACTAATCATACCAGGGTTAGGATGTTTATTATAATCGTAATTTTGTATAGTCCAATTCCCGAGTTTCATTTTACCCGTATCAGGTACTTTTGACCAGGGTTTTATCTTGCCGCTTTCCAATCCTGCCGCAACTGTCAGTGTTTTAAATGTTGAACCCGGAGGATAAACATCAGATAATGTCCAGTTTTTAAGTAAAATTGCAGGAGTTTTTTTATAATTGTTCGGATTATATCTCGGATAAACAGCATAACCCAATATCTCTCCGTTTTTAGGGTTCATAACTATAACAGCGCCTCTTGCAGCTTGTTTTTCAGTTATCATTTTAATAAGTTCACGTTCACATACATATTGTATAGCTGAATCAATTGTTAATGTTACGGTTTTGCCGACTTGCGGAGTTGCGGCAAGAACAGGATCCGTTTGAGCTTCATAAATAATATCGCCTCTCGGAGTTCTTTGAACTTTTACGCTTTCATCCACCGCTTCTAATTTTGATTTTGCAGTTAATTCAACACCTGATGCGGTTGCGGCATCAGGATTATAATACCCTATAACATGTGCCGCCAATTCATCCTGCGGATATACTCTTTCATTTTTTTTATCTAAACTTATTTCTCTTAATCCTAATTTTTTTATCTGCTCCGCTGTCTGCCTATCTATATCTTTTTTCAAGAGAATAACGGTTGCCCCTTTGTTTATATTGTCCGTAATTGTTTTTTTATCAATATTTAAATATGGTGAAAGTATCCCCGCAAGTTCCCCGGGGGTATGGTCAAAATATTCTCTGTGCGCATACAGATTATAAGAAGCCTGATCGGAGGCAAGTCTAAGTCCTTTTCTGTCAACTATCTGCCCTCTCATTATAAAATTTTTGCTGTATCTCTGATTTTCGGCTTTTAATCTGTAGTGCCTTATATCCGCTACTTGCAGTAAAAATAAATATATAATGGCAGTTATAAAAAGGCATAACAAAAATACATGCGCTATTTTTATACGCATTTCAACTTGTTTTATTTTATCCTTTTGGTTATTTTCATCCATGCAAGTTTAACCCCTATTAACAGGGTAGCATAATATAAAAATTGTATAAATAATTTAACTAAAATTAATAACCTATAGACCAATTATAATTGACGGGAACAGAGCTGATTTGAGGTGCGGAAATTGTATTAACTGCGGGAATTTCTATTACTTTTTTTGCCGTATCCAATGCGGATGTATCTTTTATAATTGTTCCTACTTTGTTAAATGAATTTAAATTATCCAATTTATTTTGCAGTTCAATATTTTCATTAGTCAAAGCAACTATTTCTCTGCCTAAATTATTCATGTTTTTTTCGCCGTCGGAAACAAAATAATAACTTACTAAAGATAACATAACCAATAAAAGCAGGATTGAACTTAAAAATTTATTAATTTTCTCAACGGAAGATTTTCTGTGAGAAAATTTAGGGAAACGACCGTAGATTACGGGATTGCTCACAGGCGCAGCAACAGGCTGATGTCTGTACATGTATGAAGTATCGATATATTTTATTGAACTTCTGCTCAACTGATGTCTCTCCCGAATGATGATTATTTTTTGTTTATTCTTCTCGCTATTCTGAGCTTTGCCGACCTTGAGGGCGGGTTAACTCTTATTTCTTCTTCACTTGCGGTTAACGGTTTTTTAATAACAGGTTCAAGCCAGGGCTGATGGTATTCATTCTTAACGTTTGGAATATAAATACTATCGGAAACCTGCCATGCCCGGGCCGGCTTATGCCAATCTCCCCCAATCCATTCTTTTGAATAGTGTTTAATAAATTGTTTAACTATTCTGTCCTCTAAAGAATGGAAAGTAACTATTGATAGTATAGCATTATTTCCAAGTAAAGTAAGCACATCATTTAATGTATTTTTAATATTATCAAGTTCATGGTTAACTTCTATTCTGACTGCCTGAAAAACTCTTGTTGCCGGATGAATTTTTGATTTTATTCTCGGAGTTGCCTCAAATATAATATCAACAAGCTCTTTAGTCGTTTCTACAGGTTTAATTTTTCTTACTTCAATTATTTTTTTTGCAATTCTTTTGGAAAAACGTTCTTCCCCGTATTCACTAAAGATTTTGACTAATTCATCTTCTTTATAATCATTAATAACATCATAAGCCGAAAAATCAGCCGACTGATTAAAACGCATGTCTAATTTCGCATTATTCAAAAAACTGAAACCTCTGGTTCGGGAAGTCAATTGAGGAGTTGAAGCCCCTAAGTCAAATACAATTCCGCCATCTATTTCTTTTATATTATTTTCATCTAAATATTTCTTAATATTAGTGTAAGAATCGTTAACAATCGTTAAATTTTCGTAATCTTTTAATTTTTCTTTTGAATATTCCACGGCATAGTTATCAATATCAAAAGAAATCAATCTGCCTTCGGGTGATATTTTTTTAAGTATTAATTCGCTATATCCCCCGCCGCCCAAGGTTGCATCAATATATAATTTCCCTTTTTTACACTCCAATGCTTCAACCGCCTCATTTAGCATGACGGGAAAGTGTTTAAATTCGTGCATTTTATCCCCAAATATTTGTTAATTAATTTGTGCAAGTTTTTCGAGTTTTAATTTTTGGTCATGCGCCATAAGCAGACTTATAAGCTCATCTAAATCACCGTCAATTACAGTCCATACATTAAGATTTTGACCTATTCTGTGGTCTGTTAATCTGCCTTGCGGAAAATTGTAGGTTCTGATACGTTCCGAGCGGTCACCCGTTCCGACTTGAGAACGTCTTAAATCCGTTACTTCTTTCATTTGTTTTTGAACCTCCAAATCATAAAGTTTTGCTTTTAAAATTTGAAGCGCTCTTTCTTTGTTTTGAAGTTGTGAACGTTCTTCCGTGCAAAATATCATTATTCCTGTCGGTTTATGAAAAACTCTTGCGGCTGTTTCAACTTTGTTTACATTCTGTCCGCCTGCGCCGCCCGAACGTGCGGTTGTTATTTCAATATCATTCATATTTAATTCAACTTCAACATCATCAACTTCGGGCATTACGGCTACTGTTGCAGTTGAAGTATGAACTCTGCCCTGAGATTCGGTTGCGGGAACTCTTTGAACTCTATGAACTCCCGATTCGTATTTTAGTTTTGAATATATGCTGTCGCCTTTAACGGATATAATAACCTCTGATACACCGCCGGCTTCACAATCTGTTTTGCTTAATATTTGAGTCTGCCAGCCTTGTTTATCGGCATATCTTAAATACATTCTCATCAAATCGCCCGCAAAAATATTTGCTTCGTCGCCGCCTGCCGAACCTCTTATTTCAAGCATGATATCTTTATCATCCATCGGGTCACGGGGCAGCAATAATATTCTCATGCGTTCTTCCAAATCAGACATTTTCTTTTCGTTTGAAGAAATCTCATCATGCAAAAATTGCCGCATTGTTTCATCAGATTCGCTTTTTAACAATTCTTCGGCATCTGAAACAGCTTGCTGTGCATCTTTCCAATTGTGATAAACCTCAACCGACTCTTCCATTGCTTTTCTTTGCTTTGAAAGTGTTTTAAACCTTTCGTAATCTTGTATAACTTCGGGGTCAGATAAAATTTGACCGAGTTCTATATATTTACTTTCAATTTGTAATATTTTATCAAGCATTTCTTCCATAATTAATTACTTTCTAACCGGCATTCTGCCGCATGATTTATCTTCATCGCAAAACCCGAGTTTTTCACATTTCGGAACCAAATAATCCTTTAACCAGGGTTCTTCTTTTATTAATTCACCGCACATTCTTTTGACAAGGATTCTGATTTCTTTTTGAGCCCTTGAACATAACCTTAAATTAGCGAGATGAATTAATTCTCTCAAATTCAAACTTGCAACCATAGAAGTTTCAGCGGCATTAGGAAGAACCGCCCTTGCATCTTCTGCAGGAATGCCGGCTTGAGTTAACTCAATATAGAATTGAGAAATTTTACTCATAAAATCATCAAATTTATTCTTCAGTTCGGGATTATCTTCAATAGTATCAGGTGTAAGGTAGTCAAATTGTCCTTTTTCTTTTACATATCTTTGAGATTTTTGAGAAAAAGACATAAGTCTGTGTCTTACAAGCTGATGAGAGCATGCTCTTGAAATATTGCTTATGGCAAAACTCACTTGAATATGTTCAATTGTGCTGTAATGCCCAGATGAAACAACTTTTGATATGAGCTTTAACATTTTTTCTTCATCTTGAGCAGATTCGCAGTCATAAATATTCAAAGGAGAATCCGCACTATAGCATGTTCTGCAAGCTGTATAAATTGTTTTTAGCATATTTTGCGGTTTTGATATTAATCTTACCTGTGCATATTTATCCTTGCTCATACAACCCCCTTTTATGAGAAAAATGCCCGCCTTTAAAAAAGCGGGTTAAAAAAGCTGTGTTCCTTTATAGAGGAACACAGCATAAAGCTATTTTTGCTGATAACGTTTTTTGAATTTTTCAATACGACCTTCCGTATCAACTATTTTTTGGTTGCCCGTATAGAAAGGATGACAGTTGTTGCAAATTTCAACTGTAATATTTTCTTCAACCGAGCCTGTTTCAATTTCGTTACCGCATACACATTTTATAACCGTCTTTTTATATTCCGGATGAATTCCTTTTTTCATTTTTATACCTCTGTTTTTTACTTTGTCAGCTATAGAATTATAATCAGCTAAAAAATTTATATCAAGTAATATCGATATTTTTTTATCAAAAAATGTAACAATTTATAAATTTTATGTTTTTTGGATTTTTCATTGCGGCATGTTATAATTAATTATATATGTAAATTACCGCTGAAAATTATACGGAGTATGAAAAATGAAAAAAGGGTTTTCGCTGGCA
>JAJQHF010000211.1 GCA_021199975.1 Candidatus Gastranaerophilales bacterium | reverse complement strand
GGAAATTATAAACATGGAAATTAATTCAAGTAGTAATAATTATCCCGAAAAAATTCCTCAATATAAAGAAGCACAAATGGTATACGGGATTTATGTACCTAAGGACAGTGACAGTGAAGATGAATTTGTACCTAAAGCAATGGCTGTTTATGGCATAGCAACTCCAAATGAAGAAGATCAACAGGAACAAAAAACAGGTTTCCTAGATAAAATAAAAAATTTTTTCAGCGGAAATAAAGAAGAAAATTAATTTAAAATTAAAATAATAAAACAAAAAAGAGAAAGATTGTTCTTTCTCTTTTTAAAATGTTATAAGAAAAATAAATAATTATTTTTCTTCATTCCAAGAATACATTTTTCTGAGTTCTTTACCAACTTTTTCAAGCTGATGTTCAGCGTGAACTTTTCTTGAAGCTAAGAAATGAGCTCTGCCTGCTGCTTTATTTTCCGTAATCCATTTGCCTGCAAATGTACCGTCTTGAATTTCTTTTAAAACTTTTTTCATTTCTTTTTTAGTTTCATCAGTAATAATACGTTTACCGATTTCGTAGTCACCAAATTCAGCGGTATCAGAAATTGAATATCTCATTTTAGCAAAACCGCCTTGATAAATAAGGTCAACAATTAATTTCATTTCGTGTATACATTCAAAATAAGCGTTTTGAGGGTCATAACCTGCTTCAACAAGAGTTTCAAAACCTGCCTGCATTAAAGCTGTAACACCGCCGCAAAGAACAGCCTGTTCGCCAAATAAATCAGTTTCTGTTTCTTGTCTAAAGGTAGTTTCAAGAACCCCCGCTCTTGCACCTCCAATACCAGCCGCATATGCTAAAGCTGTTTCCATTGCTTTGCCTGTAGCGTTTTGATATACGGCAACTAAACAAGGTACACCCTTACCTTCTGTATATTCGCTTCTTACGGTGTGTCCCGGACCTTTTGGTGCAATCATAACAACATCAACATCAGAAGGAGGAACTATTTGATTAAAATGAATGTTAAATCCGTGAGCGAACGCTAATGTTTTGCCTGCCGTTAAATTAGGAGCAATTTGTGCCTTATAAATATCAGCTTGTTTTTCATCAGGTAATAAAATCATGATAAAATCTGCCATTTTTGCTGCTTCATCAACAGTAGCAACTTTTAATCCTGCTTTTTCAGCTTTTTCCCAAGACTTTGAACCGTTATATAAACCTACAACAACATTAATTCCGCTTTCGTGCAGGTTTAAAGCATGCGCATGCCCCTGGCTTCCGTATCCGATTACTGCAACTGTTTTACCTTTTAATAAGCTTAAATTACAATCTGCAGCGTAATAAATTTTTGCCATAATTACCTCTTTTCTATTACTTTTATCATTCCCAGTAACTAATTTTAAGTGTAAAACTTAAAAAAACATAGTCAATAAATTTATTTAGGGGCTTGTTCTGAACAATAATTTCAAGATAGGATTAAAATATGTTCAAATATAGTATGTTAAATCCATACAAAAAAATTTCTTTATTGTTTTTTACAAGCAGCAGGGTGCAATATATTGCACCCTGCTATGTCCATTTTTAACACATATTTGTTTTATAATTTATATGAAAGGAAAGAATTATGAATAAACAACATATTATGTACCCATACTGTGAAATAGCATATAAAACTGAAGATTCAATCGGTTGGAAACTGGCTATTTTGGATGGTGATAAAGAATATGTTAAGGAAAAAATCAAAGAATATAAATGGTTTGATTATATTGTATTCAATGCAGGACAATGTGTCTATAAAGTAAAAGATAATTTAGACTACTTCCCCCGTCCTGATATGGTTCATCTACTATCACATTGGATATATTGGCAAGATTTAAACAGGTGGTTTGTAAAAGAAAATGAGATAATTCCATATCCGTTAAAAGATTGTGAAATAACAGACAAGATTCAATTCAGTTATGATTTTGAAGGTTGGAATGATGTTGAGAATTTTGATGATAGAGAGTCTGTACATATATCTGTTGATGTTGGCTTTGAAACCAACATTCAAAAGACCTATGCTGTAGTAGAAATAAGTGCTTTATATTCTGAATTTGAAAAATTTTTAGTAAATCTAAAAACAAATCATTTTGGAGTTTGTCACATTGAAGAGTTTACAAACTATAAATTGCTGGCTTGGGAAAAAGATAATAAAGTGAGGTTTATGATTCAAAATTATTGTGATAATTCAGAGAATGAATATGTGCCTATAGATTTTGATGTATTAGTAAATAAAGATATTTTTTACAAATATTTTGAAGAATTTTATAATTCATTAAAATTTGAAAGTCAAAAGATGTTACAAGAAACTATTGAAACTGTTTATAATAATTTAAAAAAATATAAAAAGACGGATGACAATTATTATACTTGGGAATATTTAGAATTCTGCAATTATTCTGATTTATGGGTTTATGTGCAGTCTGTAAAACATCTTCTCATTGGTAATTGTATTGATAAAATATTTGTTAGTCCTGAATATTCTAACGCATATGGAGAAAGTTCTACAAAAATTAACCGATATGACTTAGAGCAAGATAATGAAAACGTCTGTTTGGATACAGGTTTGCCTACTATATTAGAAATAGAAAACCATAAATTGATTTTATATATGTATGGCGGCAGCCGGTTACAAATTTCGCTTGATAAAGAATTCAAGGTAAAAGATAAAGAAGCCGTACCTTATTGTGATGTTTCAAAATTATATTCAAAAAATATTATAGGCAAAAAAATAACTGATATTAGAATAGAAAGCATTTCAAGGGCAGATGCAGAAGCATCTGTTGATTGGTATCATCAAAATATTCTAGGAGAAAACATGTTTAAAAATTTACGAATTGAACTTGAGAACGGATACTGTTTAATGAATTATATTACTTTTGACAATTCAACAATATGTGAAATAAAGGATTGAGCAAAGAAATACAAGTACTGATTACAAAAAGCAGCAGGTTAGGTTAAACCCCAACCTGCACTTGATAACTTTGAAAATTAAATTAGCAGCAGCGTGCAAAAAATTGTCCCCTGATTTATTGTGAAATTTTTCTCAGACAAGTTAAAAAAAGTTCTTAAAATATCAAAAAATTTGCACTAAAATCTTTACTAAGTTAAAATTTAATATAATTATTTGTAAAATACTTTGAATACGGAGAGTAAGATGGCTGCCGAACAAATAAATCAAACAAATAAAACCGAAAAAATGACCGGTGCAAGAATGTTTTTGGAATGCCTTAAAAAAGAAGGCGTAGATAAAATATTCGGTTATCCCGGTGGTGTAATTCTTCATATTTATGACGAATTATATAAATGTGATTATATAAAACACTATCTTGTAAGACATGAGCAGGCTGCGGTGCATGCGGCAGAAGGTTATGCAAGAGTCACGGGGAAACCCGGAGTTGTTCTTGTTACGTCGGGTCCGGGGGCTTGTAATACCGTAACAGGAATTGCAAATGCTTATTACGACAGCTATCCGCTTGTTGTTTTTACAGGTCAGGTTGATTCTAAGTTAATAGGCAACGATGCGTTTCAAGAATCCGATATCGTAGGGATTACACGTACATGCTGCAAGCATAATTATCTTGTTAAAAATATAAGTGATTTACCTCGTGTAATTAAAGAGTCTTTTCATATAGCTAAAACCGGAAAGCCCGGGCCCGTTGTCGTTTCACTTCCAAAAGATATTCTTACCGCAAAAATGGATTTTGAATATCCCGATAAAATAACGCTCCCCGGGTATAATCCTACTTATGAAGGACACCCGATACAGTGCAGACGTGCATTGAAACTTCTTTGCGAAGCACAACGTCCCGTAATTATTTCAGGCGGAGGAATAATTCATTCGGATGCCTGGCAGGAAATAAGAGAAATTGCTCAAAAGTTAAATATTCCCGTTGCAACAACTTTAATGGGGATAGGAACATATCCGCAGGATAACGAGTTATCATTAGGCATGCTCGGTATGCACGGTAACTACTGGGCAAATCTTGCCGTAAGTAATTGTGATGTTTTGTTTGCGGTAGGTACAAGGTTTAATGACAGAATTACAGGTTGTTTAAAACGTTTCTGTAATGATGCAAAAGTAATTCATGTTGATATTGACCCTTGTTCTATAAGCAAAAATGTACATGTTGATATACCTATAGTCGGTGATGCAAAAAATGTTTTAAACTTGATATTGAACGAATATAATACGGGCAAATATAAATATAATGCAGATATGAGAAAAGCCTGGGTAAGGCAGATAGAAAGCTGGAAGGAAAAAAGAGTAATTCCGGCGGTTGAAAATGCAATATTAAGACCTCAAACGGTTATAAAACATATTTATGAAAAAACGAAAAATAAAGATACAATCATCACAACGGAAGTTGGACAGCATCAAATGTGGACTGCTCAGTTGTATAAATTTAATAAACCCCGTCAGCTTATAACTTCAGGCGGATTAGGAACAATGGGATTTGGTTTTCCCGCTGCAATAGGCGCTCAAATTGCAGCTCCCGAAAAGTTGGTATTTAATATTGCGGGTGATGGCAGTATTCAAATGAATATACAAGAGCTTATGACATGTGTGGATTATAAAATTCCCGTTAAAACGGCTGTTATTAATAACGGATACTTAGGCATGGTAAGACAATGGCAGGAAAAGCTTTTTAATAAGCATTATTCACAGACTCCCATTACTTCGCCTGATTATGTTAAATTAGCTGAAGCATACGGTATTTTGGGTATCAGAGTAACGGAAGAATCGCAAATAGATGAGGCTTTGGATAAAGCTATAACTTTTGACGGTCCCGTTATTTTGGATTTCATTGTTGAGCCTTTTGAAATGGTATATCCGTGGGTTCTTGCCGGAAATCCCTTAAATGAAGTTCTTTTGTCTAATAAAATAGAAGATAATTTGCAGGGGGAACAATTATGAAGCATACTATTTCAGTTTTAGTAAAAAATGAACCCGGAATTCTTTCATGCGTGTGTGATTTATTTTCTACAAGAGGTTTTAATATAGAAAGTTTAACCGTTGCGGCAACAATAGACCCTGTGTTTTCAAGAATCACAATTGTAACAAGCGGTGATGATGTAGTCATTGAACAAATATGCAAACAGTTAAACCGATTAATTAATACAATTAAAGTTGTGGAACTGCCAAAATCGGCGGATAAATGTATAGACAGAGAATTAATTTTATGTAAAGTAACCGCAAAAGATGAGGCTCGTAATGAAATATTAAGGATTGCGGAAATTTTCGGTGCTAAAATTGTGGATGTTTCAACTGAAACTTACACAGTGGAATTTAGCGGAGATGTAAGACAGGTTTCTACAATAATTGCACTTTTAAAACCATTAGGAGTTAAAGAACTTGTACGCTCGGGTATGGTTGCTATTACCCGTGAAAACCAATTTATTAATTTAAATAAATAATATAAATAGAAAGGAAATATTATGAAAAAAATTATTTCATTGTTGTTTGTACCGGTTGTTTTGTGTTTTGCCATGGTCGCTTCATTTAAAGCTTATGCCGCAGAATATAAACAGGCTTTAACATACCATATTCTTGTAGCGGATGAAGAACAGGCAAATGAACTAAAAAAAGAAATTAATGCAGGTGAAAACAGAGCGCAGGTATTTAATAATTTCACGGCGGCTGCAAAAAAATATTCAAAATGCCCTTCAGGTCTTGATGGCGGTAAATTAGGGTGGATAGGAAAAGGAGAAATGGTAAAACCGTTTGAAGATGCTGTTTTTGCCATGCCGGACGGTCAAGATTCCGATCCTGTTAAAACAACATATGGCTGGCATTTAATTTATGTAGTGTCGAAAAAGTAAAAGATGTTAGCAATTAATGAATTTTATTTCTTCAATTCTGTCAATGTTGAAGTATTCAATTGAAACTACGGAAAAAATATATTCTTTATTAAGTTTTTGACTTATACAATGATTAACATTATTTTGCAATTTTAATTTTGCCTCATACATTGTCCAAAATTTATAAAATTCTTCAAGAGATTCTTCCTTTAGTTTAAAGTTCATGCGTTTTGCTATGGCTTTATAATCAAGAGGAAGAATTTTTTCTATATCAAAACCGACGGGATTTTTATCAAAACATACGGCTGCTATATCTTTACTGTGGGAAATATTGAATTTAATACCGGAATATTTAAATTCGGGTTTTTTATTTATTATTTCAAGCTCCGTATTTTTAATATCATAGAAATTTTTAGCGGCATATTCTAAGATATATCTTCCCGCTTCATGTAAAGATGAGCATTTTGACTCTAATGGAGAGCCGTTGGCGGAATGCGGCTCCGAAACAGATTTATAATCAAAATTTTTAATATACAGATAAAACAAATCCATTTATAAGCTTAGCCAATATTCTTTTAAGAGTTTTGTATCCGTTTCAATGTTAGGACTTTCGCAAACAAGAGCGCCTTTTACATCAAATTTTTTGAATACTTTTAAAAGGTCTTTATAATTCATGTCGCTTTCATCAAATATTAAATGTTTTTTTTCGCCCTTTGCTCCGTATTCAATACCTGCAAGGTGAGCGTGGAAATTATTAAATATGTCATTACCGAGTTCTTTTCCCATATATTCAAACATTTTTGAAAATTCATCATATGTATTAAACAACCCGTTATTACGAGCATGAATATGAGAAAAATCCACACAGGGCAGTACATTTTTAAATTCTTTTGATAATTTAACTATTTCTTCCAATGTTCCCCATTGCGTGCCTTTTCCCGTAGTTTCAGGGCGAATCCAAATATTAATATTTTCTTCTTCAAGGGTTTTAGTTATTTTTTCCATTGCATTGTAAACAGTTTTATAAACTTCTTCAGGCTGTCTGCCCATATAAAAAGCGGCGTGAAAAGTTATGCTGTAAGCTCCGATATTATTTCCCATTCTTGCCGTTTCAAGTATTCTGGTAATACTTGCTTCTGCTTTTTCTTCTTCATTTGAGTTTAAATTTATGTAAAAAGGACCGTGACAGGTTAAAAGCATATTGTTTTCATTAATAAAAGATTTAACAAGAGTCTGTGCGGTTTCTGTCATTCTGACCCCATGAACAAATTCCGCTTCAAGTCCATCTAAATTCATTTCTTTTAATATATTAAGACCCGCAGGATATTTGCTTTCAGCGGCAAGCGGAAGTCCTGCCGTAAGAAAATGAAGTTTATTCACTGTATAAAATTTCTCCTTTTCTGGGATTTAATCTTTCAACAAAATCTCTGCCTGAGGAAATGAAGAATGCGCCGTATTGTATTGAATCTACTTCAAGAATACCTTCTGCGCATGCGACTTTTAATGAATTTTTAGTATCGCAGATTGTACCCGGAGCAAAGTTATGATTTTTTCTTATAACATAAGCGGAGTTTATTCTTAATATCATGCCGTTATAGCATGTGACAGCACCGATAAAGGGATTTAAGGCTCTTATAAAGCGTTCGACTTCTTCTGCTGACTTATTCCAGTCTATAAAAGTATTTTTCTTCTGAAATGACAGCGCTTCAGCTGTTTTGAATGTTCCTGTTTTAGGTTGAGGTTTTCTCGGGAATTCATGATTTTCATAATAATCAAGCGCTTCAAACAGCATAGATGCACACATTTGATTTGTTCTGTAAAACAATGTACCCATTGTTTCATTTAAATCCAAATTAAAACGGTATTGAGAAATAATATCTCCCGTATCGAAATTTTCATCCATATAATGAAGAGTTATTGCGGATTCTTCTTCCCCGTTAATAATTACATGAGAATAAGGATTTGCGCCTCTGTAATCAGGTAATTTTGAAGGATGAAGATTGATAAATCCGTCTTTTGTTAATTGTAAAAGCTCTTTAGGAAGTTTTTTATTAAAGGATGAAACTACTCCTAAATCTGCGTTCAGATTTTTAATTCTCTGTAAAAAACCGTTGTCGCTTAAACTTATATTATAGTCAATTATGTCAAAACCAAGAGTTTGAACGGTATCAACCATAAGTTTATATGTATTATCATCTTTTGAAGGCGGTACAACACCGACAATATTAATCCCTTTTGCTGCCAGTTTGCTTAAACAAACTAATGCCATATCAGGCATTCCGACAAAAAGAATTTTTTTTGTATACTTTTTCTCGCTCATAACTTTTTTCCTTCTTTTATTATACCAAAAAAACAGCTTTTATTTTAAATGTGTTTTTTATAAAATAGGTTAAGATGAAAAAGAGGTGTTAATATGTTAGATATAAGAATGATTAGGGAAAATCCCGAAAAAGTTAACGAATTGTTAAAAAGGAGAAATCCAAATCTTTCAATTGACGAAATTTTAGAGATTGATACGCAAAGAAGAAAAGTTCAAACACAGGCTGATGAATTGAGAGCGAAAAGAAAAAACATGTCGCAGGAAATCGGCATAATGAAAAAACAAGGTCAAAACACCGATGAAATACAAGCGCAAGTTAAAATAACGGGGGATGAAATTAAATCACTTGAAGAAAAAGAGCAGCAGCTTGATGAACAACAAAAAAATTTATTGCTCTCAACTCCGAATATTCCTGATGAAACAACACCTATAGGTTTATCTGAGGATGATAATGTTGAAATAAAAAGATATTCAGAACCCCGAAAAGTTAATTTTGAGCAAAAAGCTCATTGGGATATATGTGTTGAAAAAAATATTGTTGATTTTGAACGTGGTGTTAAGCTTTCTCAATCAAGATTTTCTTTATACAGAGGAAAAGGCGCTCAATTAGAACGTGCTATTATTAACTTTTTCCTTGATACACATACTCAAGAACACGGATATGAAGAAATTTTACCTCCCGTTATGGTAAATTCCGCAGCTATGACAGGAACGGGGCAGCTTCCTAAATTTGCTCAGGATATGTATAAATGCGAAGATGAAGACTTATATTTAATTCCTACCGCCGAAGTACCTGTAACCAATATATATTCGGGCGAAATATTAAATGAAGATGATTTGCCTAAGTATATGACAGCATATACACCTTGTTTCAGAAGAGAAGCAGGCAGTGCAGGCAAAGATACCAGAGGTTTAATAAGACAGCATCAGTTTAATAAAGTAGAGCTTGTTAAATTATGCACACCTGAAACCAGTGTTGAAGAACATGAAAAGTTAACAAGAAATGCTGAAAGAGTACTTGAATTATTGGAACTTCCTTATAGACGTGTGGCGCTTTCAACGGGTGATATAGGATTTTCCGCAAGAAAATGCTATGACCTCGAGGTTTGGCTTCCTTCATATAATGCTTATAAAGAAATTTCAAGCTGTTCAAACTTTGGCGACTTCCAAGCAAGAAGAGCAAATATAAGATACCGCAGTAAAGAAACAGGCAAGCCCGTGTTTGTTCATACTCTAAACGGTTCAGGTCTTGCAGTCGGAAGAACTTTTGCCGCAATTTTGGAAAATTTCCAAAATGAAGACGGCTCTGTTACAATACCAAAAGTTCTCAGAAAATATACGGACTGGGATATATTGTAATGAAACAAGGCTTATTTATTACCTTTGAAGGGGCGGACGGCTCGGGTAAAACAACTCAATTAAATAAGATTAAAACTTTTCTTGAAGATAAAGGTTTTGATGTTACAGTTACCCGTGAACCCGGTGCGCTTGATATAGGACAAAAAATAAGAGATATTCTTTTACACTGTGAAGGTAATGTTTCTGATAAATGCGAGATGTTTCTTTTTCTTGCTGACAGGGCGCAGCATGCGGAAACATTTATAAAACCCGCATTGAAAGAAGGGAAAATTGTTCTTTGCGACCGTCATACGGATTCAACCGTTGCATATCAAGGCTATGGCAGAGGGCAGGATATTGAGCTTTTGAAAAAATTAAATTCAATTGCGGTTGACGGTTTGACACCTGATTTAACTCTTTTGTATGATATTGATACACAAACAGCCCAACAGCGTATAATAAGAGAAAAAGACAGAATGGAAACTGCAGGCATTGAATTTCATAAAAAAGTCAGAAACGGTTATCTTGAACTTTATAAAGAAAATCCTGACCGTATAAAGTTAATAAATGCAAATAATTCAATAGAAACTGTCTTTGAAGATACAAAAAAGATTATAATAGAATTGCTAAAACGAAGTTAAGGAGAACAAATGCCTGAAAAATACAGAAGGTGGTACGATAACGACCCTATATTAAAAGAAGCTTTGGAACTTTTAAAATTGCAGCCGGAGGATAAAAAAACAGCTGCCGCAGATTATATAATTACGCTTCAAGAACAGGTTGCACAAGATGTAATTGAAAGAATTTATGAAGTTACAAAAGAATATTCGCAAAAAGGCAATCGCTGGTACGATACTGACCCTGTTATGTTAAAAGCAATAGAGCTTTTAAGAGCCGCACCGCCTAAAACGCAGAGAGTAGCCGCTTTAAAACTTCTTTTAGCTATGGAAAGTAATAATATGGAATCTTTGGAAGAAAATGATTAATCAGTTAAAAGATATTCAAAATCAAAAAGATAAAAGAGGTATTGATATTCAAAAAGTCGGTGTTAACGGAGTGGAAGTACCTCTTTTAATAGAACGTAAAAATGCACTCAGTCAGGTTGTTTCGGCTAAAGCAAGGCTTAGTGTTACACTGCCGCATAATTATCGAGGCACTCACATGTCAAGGTTTATTGAAATATTAAGTGAATATTCAAAAAAAAATCTTTTGGGAGTCGATATAAAAGGGCTTCTTTATGAAGTTCAAAAAAGGCTTGAGTCAAAAAGCGCACATGTAAAATTTGAATTTAAATATTTTATTAATAAAAAAGCGCCGATTAGTGAAATTGAATTTCCCGTGGGTTATGACTGCTCTTTTCAGGGCGATTTAACGGGCGATGATTATAAATTTATACTTGGGGTAAAAGTTCCCATAACTACTTTATGTCCCTGTTCAAAAGAAATATCTAAATATTCGGCTCATAATCAAAGAACCATGGTTAAAGTTAAAGTAAGTTATGATGAAAATGATATTATTTGGATTGAAGATTTGGTTGAAAAGGTTGAAAGCTGCGGTTCAAGCCAAATTTATTCTATTTTAAAAAGATGTGATGAAAAATATGTAACGGAAACTGCTTATGAAAATCCTAAGTTTGTAGAAGATGTTTTAAGAGATGTTATTTGTCTTTTAAAAGAAGATGAAAAAGTAACTTTTTATGAAGTTGAGGTTGAAGCTCAAGAAAGCATACATAATCATAATGCGTGGGCTTGGCAGTCGGAAGTTAAACAAAAGGGAGAAACACTATAATGAAAGAAAAATTTAATGACTATGTGCAGTCGCTTGAAACATATATAATGTTCCGAATAAAACAGGAAACTCAGAGATTAGCGCCAGAATTGACCGCAAAAGGAAGGAAACCTATTTCTTTATCAATGGGAGCGCCTGTTGAACCGCCGCCTGAGTTTGTTAATAATAAACTCGTTGAAGCTATGCAGGGCGAAGGCATGCACACTTATACATCTCCTAAGGGTGAAGCGTATTTGCTTGATTCTATTGCAAAAAGAATGAAATCAAGATTTAATGTTGATTTGGATACAAAAACGGAAATTTGCTCATTAATCGGCTCTAAAGAAGGTATTGCAAATATGATTAGAGCTTTAATTAATCCGATTAAAGAAATGAAAGACAGGGATATTATTTTAATTCCCGACCCGGGATATGCCTCATATAAAGAAATGGTAAAAGTTTCAGGCGGTATGTCATATCCGCTTCCTTTAATGCCTGAAAATAATTACATGCCTGATTTGGAAGAAACAGCGAAAAAACTTGAAAAAGACGGATTTTCAATGAAAAAAGTGAAAGCTTTAATTATTAATTACCCCAATAACCCGTTAGGCGCCGTCACAAATAAAGAGTATTTAAAAAAAGCGGTTGATTTTTGCAAAAAATATAATATTCTTTTAATTTCAGATGCCGCATATATTGATATGACATTTGAAGGCGAAGAAAAAGCGCCGAGTGTTTTTGAAATTGAAGGGGCAAAAGATGTTGCGGTTGAATTTTTCAGTTTTTCAAAACCGTATTCAATGACAGGCTGGAGAATAGGCTGGGTTTGCGGAAATAAAGAAGCCGTAGGTGTGTTTAGTAAATTAAAATCCACTATAGATACAGGTATCTATAAACCCATACAGAAAGCGGCTGCGGCTGTTTTAAATTCAAAAGAAGGCGATGAGTACATTGTTGAAGCAAATAGAAGATTTGAAAGAAAACAAAAGATAATAGTACAAGGCTTTAAAGAACTCGGGTGGAATATGGATAAAATTAATCCGCCTAAAGCTACTTTCTACTTATGGCTGCCTATTCCGCCAAAGTATAAAACTTCTAAAGAGTTTACCGATGCCGTATTAAATAAATCGGGAGTCGTGCTTGTCCCCGGTAATGCTTTCGGTACGAACGGCGAAGGCTGGTTTAGAATGTCTATTGTTGCGGCTGAAGAACAAATGCACGAAGTAATCAGAAGATTAAAAGAAGACGGATTTTATTTTGAATAAAACAATTATTGTAGATTATGATGCGGGAAATTTAAGAAGTGTCGCTAATATGCTGACATTTCTTAATGTTCCGTTTGAAATAACTTCTGATAAAGATAAAATATTGAATTCGAAAAGAATAATTTTCCCGGGGCAGGGTCATTTTGCTCAAGCTATGAATAATCTTGATAAAAAAGGACTTATTCCTGTTATTAAAGAATGCTGTAATAAAGGTATTCCTTTTTTAGGTATATGTATCGGCTTGCAGATACTCTTTGAAAAAAGTGAAGAAGCGCCTAAGGTAGAGGGCTTGGGAATCTTAAAAGGTGAAGTTAAGCGTTTTACAAAGGGGAAAATTCCTCAAATAGGCTGGAATAAAGTTGAAACAACTGATATTAACAGTTTTATTCCGGAGGATTATTTTTATTTTGTAAATTCTTACTATGTAGTTCCTGATGAAGATAAAATTATAAGTTCATATTCCGATTATAACGGTAAATTTTGTGCTTCAATACAACAAAATAATATAACTGCCGTTCAATTTCACCCTGAAAAAAGCTCTAATGCAGGGTTAAAATTTTTCAAAAATTGGATATAATTTATGATAGGAATAATGTATGCCTGAAAAAATATCCGTTGTTATACACACTTATAATTGTGAAAATATTATAAAAAACTGTCTTGAAACAGTAAAAGATTTTGATGAAATTATATTATGCGATATGTATTCAACAGATAAAACTTTAGAAATAGCAAAAGAATACGGTTGTAAAATTGTAATGCATAAAAATGTAGGATATGCCGATCCTGCTAGAAATTATGCAATTTCGCAAGCATCAAATGAATGGGTTTTGGTAGTTGACTCTGATGAAGAAATAACAAAAGAATTAAAAGAGTTTTTATATAATTTTATAAAAGAACAAAAAACATATAACGGATTAAAAGTTCCGAGATTAACATACTGCTGGGGTGAACCATTAGAAGTATTATATCCTGACTATATAGTCAGATTTTTTAGAAAAGAAGCTGTTTTTTATCCGAAAGAAGTTCATGGAACACCTGTTGTTGAAGGAAATCTTTATTGTATTAATAAAAAGAAACGTAACCTTGCAATAGTGCATATGCAGGAAAGAAGTATATCAGGCTGGATTCAAATGATTAATCAATACACGGATTTAGAATGCGAAAAATGGAAGAATAAAGATAAACGTTTCAATTTTTGGTTTCATTCATATAAAAGTTTATTTATTATCATTGAAAAATTTTTCTTTAAAAATGGCTATAAAAATGGTATAAAAGGTTTTATAATCAGTGTATTGGTATTTGGATTTTATAAATTTCTTGTAGGATGCAAATATTGGGAATATAAATACAAAAATAAATAATATAATAAGGGAATTTTATGTTTAAGAAAATCAAATCACATTTATATGATTTAGTTATGCATTTTACTTCAAATTCATCATCTATAATCAAAATATCAAATAATAAAGAAAAAAAAACCTTCAAGTATTTAAGCTGTGAATATATACAGCACGGGTTTAATGTCGATTATGAGGACATTAAAATGTGCTGTTTTAACTGCCACGAAGGCGGCGGCAGGCAAATATTAATTGACAATTATAAAGGTGAAATGATTGATTGGAAAAAGTTCTTTAAAGAAAAAAGGAAATTGAGAGAACTTAATAAAAAAGGAATAATTCTTGAACGCTGCAAGGGCTGTTTTTTCTTAAAAGAGCGTGAATGGGATGATGATGATTATATTAATTATATGGTATTTAACCATTGGACTCAGTGTAATTGCAAATGTAAATACTGTTTTACCAATGAACAGTCTGATTTTTTCAATGCTAGAAAAAATTATAATATGTACCCTGTTATAAAAAAACTTGCGGATATGGATAAAACAAGGCGGTTTGTAAGTAATTTATTGTATAAGCTAAATATAAAAAAGACGGTATATCCAAGAAGAATAAGAGGCGGCGGCGAAATAGGCTTTGGTGGCGGCGAACCTGCTTTATTACCTGAATTTGAACCTATGGTTAATATGCTTCTTGATTGCGGATGTGATAATATAAGAGTTCATTCCTCAGGTGTAAAATATTCACAGGCTATAGAAAGAGGTTTAAAGGAGGGAAAGCTTACTCTTGTTGTTTCTGTAGATTCAGGTACGGCTGAAACTTATGAGAATATAAAAAGAGTCAATCATTTTAATAAAGTTTGGGAAAATCTTAAAATATATGCTTCAAAACAGGGCGAAAATAAATATAAAGCCAAAACAAAATATATTATCTATCCGGGCTTTAACGATAATAAAGAAGAACTGGATAAATGGTTTGATTTAACCGTTCAAGCCGGAATAAAAAGTGTTGTTCTTGATGTTGAGGGCGGATGGTATATTAATAATAAACATAATATCCCTGATTATTTGTAT
Source organism: Candidatus Gastranaerophilales bacterium (assembly GCA_021199975.1). Taxonomy (GTDB): domain Bacteria; phylum Cyanobacteriota; class Vampirovibrionia; order Gastranaerophilales; family Gastranaerophilaceae; genus Avigastranaerophilus. Next base: position 25,814 of record JAJQHF010000211.1, on the reverse strand, counting down.
GAATTGCTTGAATATGCAAAGAGAAGAGCAGAGGAACTCGGCATGAAAAATGTTGAACTTTATGACAGGGCAAATGATATGCTTATTCATAAAGTTGAATATCTTAAATTAAGAGAAAATGAACAGTCAAATTAAAAATACCTTAAAAAATTATTATACTGATTTGTTAATACTTGCATTTCCTTTATTGATAGGAAACCTCGGCCACACGTTAATAGGTGTGTCGGATGTACTTGTTGTTGCAAAATATAATATAAATTCGCTTGCGGCAATAAGCATTGCCAATTCTATACTTGTTACTTTGTTTATATTCGGACTCGGTCTTGTTTGTGCCGTTTCAATTATTCTTTCAAATTTAAGAGGTTCAAAACACGGAATAAAGAAATATCTGCTTTCTACTTTGATTTTTTCTTTGATTACAGCATTGCTTTTTACCGCCTTGTGTTATTCAACAAAATATATAATTCCGTATTTAGGTTTTGAAACGGTGTTAGTTCCGTATATTCAAGAGTATATTTCTATTGTTTCTTTTTCAATGATTGGAACATTTGTATTTGAAGGAATGAAACAATTTATGCAGTCGTATGAAATTGTTAAATTTCCTAATATTTTAATGCTGTTTGCAGTGGCGGTAAATTTGATTTTTGATATAGTTTTTGTGTTTGGATTTGGTTCAATTCCTTCTATGGGTTCAAAAGGTGCAGCCATTGCAACTCTTTCTGTCCGAACATTATTAGGATTAATAATGTTTTTGTATGTTTTCAGGTTTATTGATTTTAAATCCAAAACGGATTTCTCGTATATGAAACAATTGATAATAACGGGTGTTCCGATTGGAATCGGGCTTGTACTTGAATTGCTTGCATTTAATATAATTACGGTTTTAGTCGGGCGAGAATCAGGAGTTTATGCGGCAGCCCACAATATATTAATAACATTATCCAGCTTAACCTTTATGGTTCCGCTTGCAATTGCGACGGCGCTGTCTGTTAAGGTAGCTTATTATTACGGTGCGGAAAAAATAAAAGAAATAAAGAACTTTTCTGTTGCAGGACTTATTCTCGGAGTCGGTTTTATGGCATTAATGGGGATTGTTTTAGCCGTAATTCCCAATCAATTAATCAGTTTGTTTACAAACGACAGCGAATTATTAAAAATTGCGGTTCCCATAGTCATTATTACTGCCATGTATCAGGTCTTTGACGGTTTTCAAGTAATAACGGGCGGTATTCTTAAAGGTTTTAAAATGACAAAGTTTGTTTCCTATGCCGTATTAATAGGGTACTGGGCGGCAGGCATGCCTGCCGCAATAATTTTGGTCGGCAAATACGGATTATCTCTTAAAGGATACTGGTATGCGCTTGCAATATCACTTTGTGTAATGGGCTTTATTCAGGCTTTTATGGCATATATAAAATATAAAAGTATTAAAAATAAATGTCAGCGGCAAAATGAGACACCGGATTAGATATTATTCTTAAATTTAGTTCTAAATGTTTTTACAAAAAAAAATTATAATTGTATAATAAAATTATTATTAAACGGAAAATAGGTGAATTATGATTACTGCCGAAAAAGAAGGATTAATTACACAGGTTATAGGTCCTGTAATAGACGTGGAATTTAAATCGGGAGTTTTGCCCGAGATAAATGATTCTATTGAAATTATTGTTGATGAAAACAATAAGATAGTTGCCGAAGTTCAACAACATTTAGGTGAGAACAGAATACGCTCGGTTGCCATGTCATCAACTGACGGTATAAAAAGGGGCATGAAGGTTATAAATACAGGTGAGCCTATAAAAATCCCCGTCGGCAAAAATATTTTAGGCAGAATATTAAATGTTTTGGGGCAGCCCGTAGATAATGAAGGCGCTATTGAAGCCGATACATATTTGCCGATACATAGAAATTCTCCTTCATTAGTTGACCAAAATACGGATATAGAAATTTTGGAAACAGGTATAAAGGCTATAGACCTTCTTCAACCGTATCAAAAAGGCGGCAAGGTCGGATTATTCGGCGGCGCAGGTGTTGGCAAGACCGTTTTAATTATGGAATTAATTCATAATATTGCTTCCGAGCACTCGGGTGTTTCCGTGTTTGGCGGTGTCGGAGAAAGAACCCGTGAAGGCAACGACCTTTGGAACGAAATGAAAGAATCAGGAGTTATAGATAAAGTTGCGCTTATATACGGTCAAATGAATGAACCCCCCGGCGCAAGAATGAGAGTCGGGTTATCAGCTCTTACCGCAGCGGAATATTTTAGAGATTATTCAAAACAAGATGTATTGTTGTTTATAGATAATATTTTCAGATTTGTTCAGGCAGGTTCCGAGGTTTCGGCGCTGTTAGGAAGAATGCCGTCCGCCGTAGGTTATCAGCCTACTTTAGCCAATGAAATGGGTGAATTACAGGAAAGAATTACATCTACAAAAGATGGTTCTATTACCTCCGTTCAGGCTATATATGTACCGGCTGACGACTTAACCGATCCTGCTCCGGCTACAACATTTTCTCATTTGGATGCTTCAACCGTTCTTTCAAGACAGATTGCATCTTTGGGTATTTACCCTGCTGTTGACCCTTTAGCTTCTAACAGCAAAGTTTTAGACCCGCTTATTATCGGAGAAGAACATTATAATGTTGCAAGAAAAGTTCTTGAAATACTTCAAAAATATCAGGAGTTACAAGATATTATTGCAATCCTCGGTATGGATGAATTAAGCGAAGAAGATAAAGAAACGGTTAACAGAGCAAGAAAAATTCAAAAATTCTTATCTCAGCCGTTTAATGTTGCGGAACAATTCTCAGGTATTCCGGGCAAATATGTAAAACTTGAAGATACAATAGCAGGATTTAAAGGTATTATTGAAGGACAGTATGATAATATTCCCGAACAGGCTTTCTATATGGCAGGCACTATAGAAGATGTTTTAAAAAATGCTGAAAAAGTAAAATAGGTATTGCATTTATGGCAGAAAAAACAATTCATTTAAAAATAATAACACCCGAAAAAATAGTATTTGAAGATGATGTTGATGCGGTATATGCACAGGGGAAAGACGGCAGTTTCGGAGTATTACCGAATCATATTCCGTTTATGTCGTCACTCGCCGTCGATACCGCAAAAGCTGAAAAAAACGGAGAAGTTTTCAACTTCTCAATAATCGGCGGGACTTTTCAATTTAAAAATAATGAAGCAATAATACTTTCGGAAGCTGCGGAATGCGGTAATGATATTGACACAACAAGAGCTCAATTGGCTAAAGAACGTGCGGAAGCAATGCTTAGCAATGCTGAAACAAAGCGTGATATTAAGCTTGCAAATGCCGCTATAGCAAGAGCCATGGCAAGGTTAAAAGCTGCTTCCAAACGATAATTTACTGAATTTGAAAACCAAATCTGATATAGTAAAATATTGTTAGATTGGCGGATGTATGAAAAAAAAATTAATTGTAATTTTAATATTGCTGGGATTATGTATTTCTGATACTTCTTTAATTTCTTGTGCGCAGGAACCTTTTAAAGGATATATTGAAGAAACGGGTGTTAACAGACAGAAGCAGGAAGAAAAACTTTATACCGGTGAAAAGACAAAACTTGAAGGTAATAAAGTAATTGAATTAACCGTTTCTCAAGTTTTAGAAGGTACAACATCAATTGAAGGTGATGAGTTTTTTGCAGAAGTTTCAGAGGATGTACTTTCGGGAAGCGGTGTTTTACTGCCTAAAGGCACGGTAGCGCATGGCTCAATAAGAAATATTGTTGACCCTAAAAGATTTGGCCGTGACGGATATATAGAGTTGAGTTTTGATTACTTAATCACACCCGACGGAAGAGAAATTCCGATAGAAGGGAATATGACCTCTAAATTAAGCCCTGCTAAATCTGTTGCAAAAATAACGGGAGAAAATATAGCATATACAGCTGTTGGAGGGGTTGCAGGCGCAATGGCGGCCGTTGAATTGGCAGGGATTGAAGGCGCTATAGTAAGTCAGGGATATACTGTTTTAGGCGGCGCAGCCTTGGGCGGAGTTATTGCTCTCGGTATGAGTTTGTTTCGTAAAGGAAACAGTGTGCTTATTTCTCCGGGTGATGAAATTAAGGTAAAGATAACAAGCTCGGAACCTATACAGGTTATGACTCATGAAGCGGTAAGGCAGGAGGAAATTAAATATGACGGGCTTGATGTAAGCATAACCGATGTTTTATTGGAAAAAGATCCCTTTGATAATTTAAATACTTATACTTTGGATTTAATAGTTAAAAATAATTCAAAGTCCGATTTTTCAAGTTTTGATATTGAATTGGTAAATGATTTGCACAACGGGTATCATCCTTCTATTTTTATGGATTATAAAAATTCTCTTGCAATGAAAACTATAAAAAGAGGAGAAAATGTATCAGGAGTTCTTTCGTTTGCCGTAGATAATCCCAATCGGCAGCATTGGCTTGTTTTTTATGACAGAAGAACGCATAAGCCTCTCGCAAAAATTTCAGTTGATAATGCCGTTAAGGATTTAAATATATCTGATTTGTCAAAAAAACGAAAGAAAAAGAAACGGTAAATTACTATGCAAAATTCGGGTTTGTTTGAAAAAATAGAGAATAATGAAATAATCGAACTTTTAAAATGTATAGGAATTAAAACCAAAGTTTTTAAAAAGAACTCATATATTTTAAGAACTTCTGCTAAAATTGATTTTTTAGGAGTGATTTTGGAAGGAAATGCCGTAGTTTCAAAGACTGATTTGATTGGAAATACCGTAATAATTGAAAAGTTAAAAACCGATGATATTTTCGGGCATAATATTGTCTGCTGCGAAACGGATAAAAGTCCCGTTAATATTATTGCGAAAAGTAATTGCGAAGTGCTTTTTCTACCTTTTGAAAAAATAGTTACACCATGCGAAAAGCTTTGTCCCTTCCATTTACGTTTAATAAAAAATGTCATGAAAATGATTTCAAAGAAAAATTCTATATTAAATGATAAGATTGATATTATTGCTCAAAAAACAATAAGAGATAAAATTTTAGCATTTTTGCAAACATATAAGAAAGAGGAAGGAATTTTTAGCATACCATATTCAAGGGAAGAAATGGCAAAATTTTTGTGTGCGGACAGAAGTGCGCTTTCCCGTGAACTTTCTAAAATGCAGGATGAAGGTATTTTACGTTTTAAGAAAAATTGTTTTGAAATTTTAAATTATTAGTCTTATTAAACCGCAATAAGGGTAATTTATAGTTTTTTTTGTTGATTTATTCTGACTTTGATAAGAAAGGATAAATATGAAAGAAAAATATAAACGACTCTATAAAGATGTTCAAAATTTTATAAATAAAGCTGAAGAAGAAAATAAAAAACCGTTGTATGAGTTAACTCCTAATGAAGCGGAAAAGTTTTTGATTGATTTGCAGGCAAAAGATTATAGAGAAATTACAGTGGACATTGAAGATACAAATATAGAAACACTCCAAGCGGGCATTGTTCCTGTCAGATTTATAAGACCGCAGAATAAAAAAGAAGAAAAACTTCCGTTAATTTTATATTTGCATGGCGGCGGCTGGATAATGGGTGATGAAAAAACGCACGATATGTTAGTCAGGAAACTTGCCGTTAATACAAATACTTGTATTGCTTTTGTGAAATACACTCATTCGCCCGAAGCTGCATTTCCGCAGCCATTTAATCAATGTTATGCTGTTTTGGACTGTTTGTATAATAATTCCGAAAAATACAATATTGACGGTAATAAAATAATATTAGCAGGTGACAGTGCAGGTGCAAATATGGCGGTTTCATGTGCAATAAAAGCAAAAAATGAGAACAAAGATAAGATATTATTTCTGCTTCTTTTATATCCTGCAATTGATGCGAATATGAAATCAAAATCTTATGAAAAATATAAAGATGGTCCCTGGCTTACCAAAAAGGCTATGGAATGGTTTTGGAAAGCTTATATTCAGGATAAATCATATTTTAAAGATTTTTATGCTTCTCCGATATCAGCAGACAAAGATATATTGGAAGGATTGCCCCAAACTCTTATTATAACGGCAGAAAATGACGTATTGAGAGATGAAGGTGAAAAGTTTGCACGAAAACTAAATAAAGCCGATGTAAAAGTAAGCTGTGTAAGAATTTTAGGAACTTGCCATGATTTTATGATGCTCAATGCCCTTTCAGAAACAACACCCTCTGAAACGGCATTTGATATTGTTCATTCAGCCATAAACAAAATATTGTATGCATAATAATATATGATATTCTTCTGCCAATTTCCCTCTCGAAATGGTACTAAAAAAGTGTCTGTTGAAAATCAATATTATTCAGATTAAAGCATTTGCAGGCATAAGGAGTTAATTTTCTGCCTCTCGGGGTTCTTTGAATGAAGCCTTTTTGGACGAGATAAGGCTCATAAACATCTTCAATTGTTTTAGAGTCTTCTCCTAAAGCGGTCGCAAGCGTTTCAATACCGACGGGACCTCCGTTGTATTTTTCGGCAATCAGATTTAATAACATTCTGTCGGTATTATCAAGACCGAATTTATCTATTTGCAGAATATCAAGTGCATTGTCTGCGGTGTCTGCATCAATTAATCCGTTGGATTTTACAATTGCATAGTCGCTTACTCTTTTAACAAGCCTGTTTGCAATTCTGGGGGTTCCTCTTGAACGTCTTGCAATAGCCTTTGCACCTTTATCCTCTATCTTTATATTTAAGATTTTTGCTGTTCTTTGTATAACTTTGGTTAATTCTTCTTCCGTATAAAATTCAAGCCTGTGAATAATGCCAAATCTGTCCCTTAACGGGCTTGAAAGAGAGCCTGCTTTTGTTGTTGCACCTATTAATGTAAATTTTGGCAAGGGAATTCTTATAGATTTTAAAGTTTGGGATTTTCCCGTTGTCATATCAAGAGAGAAATCCTCCATTGCGGGGTATAAAATTTCTTCGGATATTTTGTTTAATCTGTGTATTTCATCAATAAATAAAATATCTCCGCCTTTCATTGTCATTAATATTCCTATTATATCTCTTGGGCGTTCTAAAGCCGGAGCAGATGTAATTTTAATATTTGCCTCCATTTCTGTTGCAATAACAGAAGCCAAAGTAGTTTTTCCAAGTCCGGGAGGTCCGTAAAAAAGAATATGGTCTAAGGGCATTTCTCTTTTTTTTGCCGCCTCAATTGATATTTTTAAAGTCGATTTTAATGCGCTTTGCCCCACATAATCATCAAATTTTTTAGGTCTTATGTTTGATTCAAACGACATATCATAAGCGGTTTCTTCTGATACAGTGTCTTTATTCTTTGTTTTGTTTGATATTATGTTGTCATCATCTGATATAATAGCCAATTTAAGCCTCTCTCTCATATATATATTATCATCAGTTTATGAAAATGGAAAAAAGTTACAATTTCTAACTTTTTATACTAATTTTAATTCTTTAACATATAATATTAACAGGAGAACATGAAAGGCAGTCAAATTGGAAATCAGTGAATTAATTACAAAGTCTTCCTCCGAACAGAGAAAGGCTTTATTAAATAAAGAAGTCAGCGCTGTTGAATTAACAGAGGCTGTTTATAAAAGAGTTGAAGAAACGGATGAAAAAATAGGAGCTTATAACTTCTTAACAAAAGATTTTGCACTCGAGACGGCAGGAAATGTAGATAAAAAAATAAAGAACGGTGATGACTTGCCTCCGCTTGCCGGAATTCCGCTCGCACTAAAGGATAATATTAATCTGAAATCATATCCGACTACGGCATCAAGTAAAATTCTTGCCAATTTTGTTTCTCCTTATGATGCGACTGTTACGAAAAAATTAAAAGCTAATTTAATACCTATAATAGGTAAAGCAAACTTAGATGAATTTGCAATGGGTTCAAGTAATGAAAATTCTGCATTTAAAATTGTAAGAAACCCGTGGAATTTAAATAAAGTACCCGGCGGAAGCTCGGGAGGCAGCGCTGCTGCGGTTGCGGCAGGTGAAGCAACTGTTGCATTAGGTTCCGATACCGGCGGAAGTATCAGACTTCCCGCAAGTTACTGCGGTCTTGTCGGTTTAAAGCCTACTTACGGCAGAGTTTCAAGATACGGACTTATTGCATTTGCTTCTTCTTTAGATCAAATAGGTCCTATAACAAGAACTGTTGAAGATGCCGCTTTGCTCTTAAATACCATAGCAGGGCATGACGAGAAGGACTCCACTTCTTTAAATCAAACACCGCCTGATTATACACAGGATTTAAGAAAAGATTTAAAAGGTGTTAAAATAGGGTATATTAAAGAATTATGCTCGGAAGGGCTTGCAGATGATGTATCTGCTTCAATTGAAAAAGCAATTAATACATATAAATCGCTCGGAGCCGAAATAATTGAAATTTCACTTCCTTTAATAAAATATTCAATTGCAGTGTATTATATTGTTGCAACAGCAGAAGCAAGTTCAAATTTGGCACGTTTTGACGGTGTTAAATACGGCTTTAGAGCAAAAGATGCGGATACTTTGTATGATATGTACGTTAAAACAAGAGCTCAAGGCTTTGGGGATGAAGTTAAAAGAAGAATAATGCTCGGTACTTATGCGTTAAGTTCCGGTTATTATGATGCGTATTACAAAAAAGCACAGCAGTTAAGAAGACTTATTAAGAATGATTTTGATAATGCCTTTTCTAAAGTGGATGTTCTTTTATCTCCGACATGCCCCCATACGGCTTTTGATATCGGTTCTAAAATTGAAGATCCTTTAAGTATGTATTTAACTGATATCGCTACAATTACGGCAAACCTTGCAGGAATTCCGGCAATGAATGTTCCCGTTTCTTTGGATAAGGATAAAATGCCTGTCGGAATACAGCTTCAATCTGACTGCTTAAACGAAACAAAATTGTTAAATGTTGCCTTTAAACTGGAAGAAGCTGTACAATTTAATTATAGTATTCCTTCAGTGACATTGGTGTAATGAAAAAGAAAATATTTTTATTATCTGTAATATTATTAATGACAGGGTGTTTTTTCTGTACCTCCTTTGCTTCGGAGGAGGATGAAATTCCCGAAGAGGACATGCAAAAAGCGATTTCCGCATATAAGTATGGTGTCGATATGGTAAGAGTTAAAGCTTATGATACTGCTATAGACTCTTTTAAAAAGGCTCTGTCGTTTTATCCTAAAATGACTGATGCTTATTATAATATTGCTTCCGTTTACGTTGCACAAAAAAAATATGATGAAGCCTATAATACTTATGTAAAAATTATTGCGCTTAATCCTTATGATTATGATTCTATTCTTCAAGCGGCTAAAATATCTTATAATAGGCAGAATTATGCGCTCGCTATGAAATATTTAAAGTATATTCCTGATGATTATGAACATTATTATACTGTTCAACAGTTATATGCGGATGCTAAAAGTCAATTTGACCTGCAAAGAAATAAGGTGGAACGCTCAAAAGTTACAACAGCAAATAATAACAAAAGAGTTTTAATTGATAAATTTAATTCGCCAGCAGGCATGGTCGTTGATTCTGAAGGAAACATGTATGTTGCCTGCTATTCGGATAATTCTATTGTAAAGGTGGATAAAAACAAAAACAAAACAAACTTTGTCAAAGATTATCTTTTAGACGGACCCATAGGTATTGCTATTGATAATTATGACAATATTTATGTTGCCAATTTTGAAGCTGATAATATTTTAAAAGTTACAAAAGGCGGCAATGTAAGCGTTTTTATGGAAAATGTATCAAAACCTTATTTTCTATACATTAAAAACGATATTCTATATATATCGGAACAAGGGAACGATGTGGTGTTAACATATAATTTATCAACCCAAAGATAAAGCGGTTAATTTTCTTGATTTCGTTTTGCAAAGCTTCCTCCTACTTCATATAAATCAGTATGCTCTTGTATGTATTCATTAAAGTTTTTAATTATAGCAGGTGTTAAATTTTCATCTAAATCATAAAACGGAACAATAGACTCAAACGCTAAAAGCATTCCTTTTGAATGTTCTTTTAACTCTTTAAAAAATGAAACAACTTTATCAAAAGTTTTAGATTTTTGTTCTTCATAATAATGAGAAAAATAAAAAGGCGAAGCTATAGCAAGAACAGGTTTTTCTTTTTCTTTATCCAAGCAGTCTATCATAGACTCATAAAGATTTTCGGCAGAAGAAACCACTTTTCCGCTTTCTTCTTTGTGTGTGGAATATTTACCAAAAACTTTTTTAATTTCTTTGTTAACATCATTATTGGTAATTATTTGAGAATCCCAAGCGGAAAAAGTTTTTTGATCGGAGCCTAAATAGACTTTACCCAAATCATCTATAATTGCTTGAGCTTCTTCTATTATCTCGTCAGGAACCATGGAAATACCTTTTATTTCCGTATCACCTTTTGTTTCGGCATATTCTCTTGCGCGCCAATATAAATTAGGAACACCAAAACTCTTTTTATATCTCATTCTGTTTTGTTCGGCAAATTCTATTACATTATAAGAAAATTCGGGGTATAACTCATTTACATCACCTATAAAATCTACCATCATTTTTTTTCTTTTATTTATGGTTGTGTCTACAAAATCTATAATATTTTTAGAAAAAGGGTTAATTCCGTAAATAAGCATATCGCTGTTTTCATATCCGATAGTGGAATTTGGTGCTTTGTGAGCAAATGACATTTTAAGTCCTGGAACAATTTTTAAATGTTTGTATTTCTCAGGATCTGAACCTGCGGTTCTTAATAAGTGCTGCAATCCTTCAATACAATCTCTGTCGGTAACGGCAAATATAAATTCTTTACCTGTTTTTTCGTAATATTTGTCAGCATATTCAGCGGCATTATCAAGTATGTCAAAAACATTTTCCAGCCCGCTTGAAAATGTACTTTGGTAATCTAAATCAACACAATAAATACCATTTTCCTGATTTTCTTTTGAAGAAATAAAGTTTTCTGCATTAAAAGAAGGCAAAAGTTCTCTGAATTCATCAGGAGTCATTACAAAGCTAAAGTTTGAAGGAGGGATATCTTTCTGCATGACCCTTTTAATTCCGCTTGAAATATCTGCCGCAAATTCATTTGGAATGTCCTGCGGGCTGTTATCGTCTTTATTTGTTTTATTAAGTTTTGATAAAGCAGAAAAGAATTTTCCCGAAAAAGAAACATTGCCTGATTTTGTGTTTTGGTAAGGAATAAAAGTATCAGAAGATGTATCTTTTAAAGAGAAAGATGAGCATTTTGACGGCTGTTCGAAACCTGCATCAGAATGAGAAACCAAACTAGATGAGTTTGTTTTCATTTTGCTGTATTTGTTACAGGGGATATTTTGAGAGATTGTTATATCCATTTTTTCTCCGGTTTGGCATTTGGATTTATTCGTTATAAAAACAAAAATAAAAAATTTTGTTATTAGAGATAAAAATTTTTAAATTTTATTTTTCTTTTTTAAAAGTAATACTCCGGCAATTGAAGCAAGAATAAAAGCGGATTTGCATAGTAAATTTTTCTTGCTTTTGCCTTGCTGTGCATTCATGTTTTGAATAGCACTTTTTCTGAATTCATCTTGTTTTTGCATTTCATCATCAACTGAAAATTTCGGCAGACTTTGAGGAAGCACAACATTTGCACAGCGTCCTGCATCTTTAGACAGCTTCCTTGCCGGAATTTGGTTATAATTACTTGGTATTTGGGAATTTAAAAGATTAGTCATACTTCACCACAAATATTTTAATGCAGGAAAAAATCAAAGTTGATAGTTTTTTAAAAGTTTACGATGAAAAATTTACAAAAGTTATTATAAAATATTGTAAATTTTTATTAAAGATATATAAAATTAAAGCAAGAAAAACAATTCAGGAGAATTAATATAATGTAGATTTCTGCAAAAAAAGGAGTTAAGTGTGAATATTCAAAAAAATAACTTAAATACACAAAACGTGGCATTTTCAGGACATAAAAAAGTTCAGGATAAAAAGGGATTTGCAAAACACAATTTTTATTACTTATATGATACCAACAAGTATGATTGTGAAGTTGAACTATATAATATAAAAAAAGACGATAAGTGTAATTTCTCAATAGCAGAAGAGGATAAACCCGCAGTAACACTTCCGATGAGAGATGGCGGTATAAGTGTTGATATGTCTGATATTTTAGAAATAAATTCAGAAGACGGTTTTGCTTACAGATTTAAACTGACAGATAAAAACACAAAAGAAGAAACTTACGCTTTTGATAACGGAAGCGTTATAGGTATATTTGATAATTTGGACAGCACTGATAATAAGTACAATGTTGTACTTAATAATCGTGCAATTATAAATAAAAATGGTCCCATGGAATTAATCATGCCAGATGAATATTACCCCGGAATAGTAAATAACGGTACAAAACCTTTTCTTGATAAAACACAAAGAGATGAAGTCGTAAAAAGTGCAAGAACTCACGCAAATAAACTGGGTGGAAATTTTTACGGTATAATTGAAAGACTGCCTGAAATTGAAAAAGAAGGAATTACAAGAATAGTAGGTACTCCGTTTACTAAAGACACAATTTCTTCGCATAAATATTGGACGGAAAATGCGTATCAAATATCTCCGGATTTCGGCAGCGAAGAAGATTATAAGATTTTTCAAACAAAACTTTTTGAACACGGCATAAACTGGGTAGCGGATGCGGCTCTTGTAAATGAAGGATTTGGAGGTATTCATTTATCTTCTCTTTTAAGAAAGGGTTCAAATTCTTATGCTAAAGATATGTTTAGAGCTGATGAAAAAATTTCATTGGGGATTTTACCTGATAAATGTGATTATACAAGAATGAAAATTATAAATGCTCCGTTTAAAATAGAAGACGGTGAATACAAGAGTTCAAATTCCGAATATAATCCGGCAAAACCTACTTATATACAATTTTATGATTCCAGACTTGCAAGTGAAGAACAAATAAATTCTGATTCTCCCATGAGAATGACTACATACGATAAGAAAAATACCGAAAATATATATGATATTACAAAGCATGATGATGCCGTTTACCCGTTTGCATTAGAAGTCAGTCCTGAAGAATTAAAAAGAAATGTTAAAAGAACTGCTTCAAAAAACGGCGGAAGTGTAGATTTGTCAAATATAGAAACAATAAAAAGTGTTGCGGATTTTACTAATTTTAATGTGGTTCCGAAAAGTGAATCAGGCGGTCTTGAAGTTTGGGACGGAAATGTTGATATTGCAAAATTAAATTTTTACGGAACATTAAAAGATAATGAAAGATTTTCAAGACTTCCCGAAAATGAAAGAAAAGCCGCAATAGATGATTTTGAAAGAGGAACTCTTGCGGTTAGGGATTATGCCTCTAATTCAGGTATATATTGGACTAAATTAACAGATGATACCTTATTTGAACATGTTTCCTCATCTATTGGCGAAGGAAAAGCCGAAACTTCCAATGAGTATATGGATTTAATAAAGGAAATGGTATCTGAACATAAATTGCCGTCATATACCTTGAGTGTTATAGATAAAGAAACAGTGGAAAATGTTTTAAAAGATGATTTTTCATTTAAGCGCTTAGATTCTTTTGATATGAGAAGCTATATAAATCCCGAAACTGAAGAAATATATGAAGAAGGCGGTTTCGGTAATGATTATAAAGTATCTGATTATGTAATGAAAAAATCAATGGATTTACCCTTAGAAACACTTCCTGTTAATACAAATCTTTTGGAAATAATAACTTCTCCATATATTGCAAAAAGAGCAAATACAGAGGAGGAACTCGGAATTTCAAGATATGATTTAACAAAAGCGGATAATCCAAATTTGCCTGAAAAATATGAAAATGTTTATTCACAAGTTGATGAATTATATGAAAATGAAATTGCACCGAAAATATTAGAAATTTTAGAGAAGGTTCCGGGTATTTCTGATGAAACCGGTAATGTAACGGAATACGGAAAATATGTAATATCGGAAACGGCTCCGGAATTAACAAAGTATTTATTATTGAAATCTCTTGCGCCTGATGCGGATGTGTCAATTCAAGAAGATGGGCATATTGATTTTTCCGGTGTTGATTCTGAAAATATTACAATGCAATCTTTAGGTATACCCTACAGCGGCAAAACCTCGGAAGAAGAAGCTCAAGATGTTGTTAGTATTATGGAAAAAGGAATTTCTCAATTAAATGAAGAAGAAATTGATGATTTAAAAAACAAAATGCAAAAAAGATTTTCTAATCGAACTTTAAATGATTTTAAAATGGCTGAAATGATTATGGATAAGACAGAAGCTGGATTAGGCTGGAGAATTGATGCCGCAAAAGATATAGCTTCAATTGATCCTGTTCGTTCGGATGCCGAAGATATGAACAATGCATGGGATAATGTTACAAGCTTTTGGAAATTGTTTAATCAATCGGTATTAGAAATTAATCCTCATGTATATACAACTGCGGAACTTACCGACTTAGATCAGTTATTTACTAATAATCCTGATAATAAATATACAAACGGAGCTGATGCAGAAAGAAAGTTTTTACAAGAAACAGGCATAACTTCTGTTGCTAACTATAATTACTTTTTCTCTTTGCTTCCTGATTTATATACTACAACTTATCCTTCATCAGGTATAGATAATCCCGATTGTTGGATGGGAAAATACAGTAAGAATTTTAAGCTGAGGGAAAAACTTGACACAGGCTGGAAGGGAAACCCTGGGTTTTTATTCCAAAGCCCCGAAGACGGTGTTACTAATTCTTATACGTTTATAGGAAACCATGATAAACCAAGAGTTTCTCATCTCCTTGCTTTGGATATGGGCTTGTTTAATTCTGATTTTTCATCGGAAGAACATCAGCAGATTGCTGCAAATGTTACGAAAAAAGACATAGAAGATATAGATTTTGATACATTAAGTTCAAAAGCGGTAGCTATGGGTTCAAGGTTGAATGATGCTCTTGAAGATGCTTGTAATGATGAAGAAAAGCCAATGATTGTTTCGGATGAAACAAAAGAACAAATAAAAGAAGCTATTGCAGACATAGTTAATAGTCCAAATGCAGATGCTTTCGGAACAAGACCTTTTGAAACGGCAATAGAAAGTGTATTTAAACAAGTAGAACAAAATACAGGAAAAGAAGTACCAAATAAAGACGAAATGGAAGCAAGAATTCTTGAAAAAGTATTACTTCCCGCATTCGACAGATTTTATTCAATGTATAAATTGTTAATTACTCTGCCGGGCAGTCCTACTGATTTTGCAGGTGATAAGACCGGAGTTTCAGGGTATGAAACTAAAGCTAAAAACTATCATCAGCAGAACAGAAATGTTATTCATTGGGAATGGCTCGAGGAGGGTAAATACGGTTTTATCAAAACCTTCTATGAAAATATGAATAAAATAACAAATATAAGAAAACCTGAAAATGCAGTTACTCAAAAACCGAGTATATTAAATTCAAATAAAGGCATAAGAAAGGATTTAAGCGCATTAAATGACGGTGCAACTGTTACTATCCCTGTTTATACCTTTAAAGAAGGTAAAGATGAAAACGGGAAAAAGAAAATTGAGCCTGTAAATAACGAATTTATTCAAGCCTTTTTAAGATATAACGACAAAGGTTCCGTTGTATTAACTTTGCATGATTCCTCAGGTTCCAATACTGATTTTGATAAGAGAATGGAAAGAGGAACTTCCGAAATCGGAGAAGACAAAAAGCAAAAAACTAACAGCAGGCTCTTTTTAGATATTGATTATAACAGTGCAAAACAGGGGCTTAAACACGGCTTGCCCGTCGGAACCAAATTTAAAAACGAAAAAGACGGAGATGACTCTGTTTATAAAATTGCAAAAATGCAAAAAGACGGGAAAGATTATTATTATTTAAAAAGAGAAAATGCTCAAGGTCAAGAAATTAATCTTTCAATAGAACCTGATGATTTTAATACTGTAATTTTATATAAAATATAAACACTAAAGTAACAGAAAAATCCTTTTTTATTAATTACCGTTTGTAGTAATATAATAAAAAAGGATTTTTAACTATGAAATTACATAATACTTTCTCTAATACTGATGAAGAATTTAAACCTATAAGCGGCAATAAGGTTAGTATGTACGTTTGCGGACCTACTGTTTATGATTATCCGCACCTCGGGCATGCAAGGTGTTATATTACATGGGATATGCTCTACAGATATTTAAAGTTTTCCGGATATGATGTTACATATTGCAGAAATGTTACCGATGTTGATGATAAAATTCTAAAAAAGGCAAAGGAAGAAAATACAACCGCCGAAGTAATATCAAAAAGATATTACGAAATTTTTGCAGATTCCATGAAGAAACTGAATGTCTTAAAGCCTGATATAGAACCTTTTGCAACTAAAACATTAGGAGAAATGATATCTATAATTAAAGATTTGATAAAAAACGGTTATGCTTATGAAGTACAAGGCGACGTATATTTCAGAGTAAAGAAATTTGATAAATACGGGAAGTTAAGCAAACAGCCGATTGATGAATTTAATAGCGGGTGCAAGAGTAGAAACTTCTTCTTTAAAAGAAGATGTTTTGGATTTTGCACTGTGGAAAAAAGATGAAGAATTCGGTTATCCGAGCCCATGGGGGAAAGGACGTCCAGGTTGGCATATTGAATGCAGTGCAATGTCACGTAAATATTTGGGTAAAACAATTGATATTCATGCAGGCGGTGCGGATTTAATATTTCCTCACCACGAGAATGAAATAGCTCAAAGTGAATGTGCAAACGGTTGTAAATTTGTTAACTATTGGCTTCATAACGGTTTTGTTACAATTAATAAGGAAAAAATGTCTAAATCCTTAAAGAACTTTGTAACAATTGATGATATGCTCGCATCTTATGATTCAAATACAATAAGATTATTTATTCTGACCAATCATTACAGAATGCCTGTAGAATTTTCATCCGAAGCATTGGACGGTGCAAAGGCCGGTTGGAAAAGAATTCAAACCGCATTAAATCAAGCAGTAAAATATACAAATAATGAAAAATTACCGGAAATTGCCGATACGGAGGAAGTAAAACTTTTTAAAGCTGCAATGGATAATGATTTAAATACATCAAAAGCTTTAGCCGTTATTTTTGATACGGTAACAAATTTGAATAAATCTTCAAACGATAAAGATATTTCAAATACTCAAAAATATGCTTCAATTCTTCTTAAATTAACTGACGTATTAGGATTTAAATTTGAAAAAGAAAAAATCAGCGAAGCTGAGCTTCAAAATAAATTAAATTTAATTATTAATGATATGGATTTTTTAACTTCGGAAGATAAAAAGCTTACGGGATATCCTTTAATGGATAAAATCATAGAATATAGAAATAATGCAAGAAAAGAAAAAAATTGGCAGATTGCTGATAAAGTCAGAACTTTACTTGACAGTATTTCTATTGTTTTAAAAGATTCAAAAGAAAATACAATTTGGGAAGAGAAATAACGGAACTTTTTTTGTAACGTTTTGTCTTATCAAAGTAAACAGGGTATGACGGAAGTATGGATAAAACAAAAAACACGGAATATCTCTATTCCGTGTTTTTGCAAAAACTTTATTTTTTTCTAGTGAGCACCGCTGCGTTTTTCAAACATAGAAGGTAATGCAATCAGTAAAAAGTACATAAGCGCTCCGAACAACAGTAAGTAAAGACCATCCATAACACAATTCCTTTATTTTATAACTACACATATATACAGTACCCTAATTTACATTTTTTTAAACATTAAGATATAATATTGAGGTAAATATGAACAAGTCAAAATTAAAAAAACTTTTTTCCGGAATGTGCTGCAATATCTGCAAGCATGATTTTGATGAAGATGCAATTTTTATAAAGCGGGAGGAAAAGAATCTGCTTGTATTGCAAATAGTTTGTCCCGAGTGCGGTAAGAGTTTTGGCATTGCTCTTTTAGGAACAAGCTCAATAGATACAAAAGAAAAAATTGAAGATGATGCTCTTTCTTTTCAGGACTGTCCTTTGCCCATCAGCTATGATGATGTTTTAGATGCCCATCATTTTATTGATAAATTGGAAAAAGACTGGACTAAATATATTCCGGATGAATTAAAAAATTAAATATCCCAATTGTCACTTAATTTAGCGAATTTAAAATCCTTGTAAAAATAATTTAAAATTTGATATGCGTTATAACCTTGAGCAGCTAAGTTGTTGGCGCCGTGCTGGCTCATGCCTGCGCCGTGTCCGTTCTTTTTTGTACCTTCGTCAAATGAAGGAACCGACTTTAGAAAAGAGCTGCCGGAACTCCAAACTTTTGTCTGACCACCCGAGCTTGCATGATAGTATGTTGGTAAAACCTTTTTATCCTGAACCAAAACAATTCCCTTTGTGTCCTCAACAGCCTGTGAGGTAGTTGCTTTTTCTGCACTTGCTCCTCCGTAAACCTGATCCGCTGTGGTATCAACAAGGTCAAATCCTCTTGATGAATGTTTTCCTGCTGTTCTTGTCGCAACCGCATAGCTTCTTGCCGCTATTGCCTGTGCTTTTAATGCTTCCGTATTCCATTTTGAAGGCATTTCAGAAGGTACTACTCCTTTTAAGTAGTCTTCAAGTTCAACATCATTAATTAAAGTTATACCTGAATTACCCCAATTATTAAGAATAAAATCCCCTCTGTACCATGCTTTTTTTGAACATAAAAACCCCGGGGTTTTTGTTTTTATTAATACTTGATTGGTACCTAGCTTGTATTCTTTTTTATTCGAAACAACTGCAATTTCATTCCCTTTGGATTTGAATTGATATATTTTCATTGGTTTAATTTCATATAAAGGTTTATTTTGAAATGCGTCATAAATTTCAGCAGATACGGAGGATGCAACTTTTATCTCCTTCATATCTGTTTGAAGCCCAATTTTAATTGCATACGATTTTTGTACCGTGATTGTTAGTATTATAAAAATTATTAGAAAAATTTTTTTTAAATACATACCCCTGAACCGTTTAATTAACAATCTTACAACATAATACCACATAAAAGATGTGATATATGAAAAATCATACAAACGAAGTAGAAAAGATAAAATAAATTTGTATATTTCAACTAATAAAACGACTACTTTTGACTTTCGATATATTATCATTAAATAAATATTAAAAAGGGTAAGTTGTATGATAAACGGCGGTGTTCATTTTACCGAACGAGGAATAGTTCAAAACATAAGAGCAATGAGAATGCAGACTGCTCTAATGGCAATAACAAACGAAAATATAACAGGCTTTGATAAAATAGGTTATCAAAGAAAAATTCCTGTAGTTTCTTCTTTCGCCGAATTTATAGGTGAAGAAGCCATATCAACAACAACAGATGATACGGTAGGCAGACTCGGTTTAACTGAAAATCCTTTGGATGTAGCTCTTGCGGAAAAAGGATATTTCCAAATTCAAACTAAAGAGGGAATAAAACTCACAAGGGACGGCAGATTTAAAATGAATAAATACGGTGAAATATTGTCGTTGGATGATAATCCTGTATTGACAAATAACGGTACACCGTTAGTACTTCCTCTTGTACCTGAAAAATTAGACGAAATAACGATTGATTTGGATGGGGTAGTAAGAGTTTTGAATAATAAAACAAGAAAGTTTGAAACCGCCGGGACTCTCGGTATAGTATCACAAGACGGCATTGCGGTTTTAGCTCCGAATGTAAGACAGGGATATAGCGAATATTCCAATGTGAGTCTGCAAACGGAATTTATTGAAGCGATGATGTATCCTAAAACATTTGAAGCAAACAGGCAGTTGTATAAAATACAAAATACTAATTTACAGAGTGTAATTTCAGCGCTTGGAAGTTAGAAAGGACTAAATGACAACAATCCACGGCATAATAAACAGAGGTATAGTTAACTCGGAACTTCAATTTGAAAAAATGGGCTATGTTTCAACAAACATAGCAAATTATAATACTCATGGCTATAAAGCTGTTCGTTTTGAACAAATATTGGATGAAAACGGATATTTAACAGGTGTTGAAAGAACTGATTATTCTCCGGGTGCTTTGCAGATTACATCTAATAATTTTGATGTAGGTATAGACGGAATGGGTTTTATTCCCGTAACTTCCCCAACCGGAGATGTTGCATATACAAGAGAAGGTTCCTTTAAGCTAAATAAAGACGGTTATTTGATTACTAATGACGGTTATTTAGTAGGTGATGGCATTCAACTTCCGGTAAATTATGAAAATATAGAAATTAAAGCAAACGGAAATGTTGAAATATATTCAAATGACGGAACTCAAAGAGAAACTTTAGGAACTATACCGCTTGTAAACTTTCTTAATCCTGAAGGTTTAAAAAAAGCGGACAATAATAAATTTTACTTAACAGAAGAATCAGGAGAACCGATTTTAGATAAAAATAATACAAAATTCAGGCAAGGTAAACTTGAAGTTACAAATGTTGACATAATAAGTCAGGTTAATACAGTAATGAGGCTTAATGCTTCAATGCTTGCAAGCTTTAAAGTAATGCAAACGGTAAATGAAATGTATACTAACGTATTGCAGTTAAATCAGTAAGAGGAAAGTAAATGATAATACCAAATAATCCGATGGGAAGAACGCTTCACGCATTAGATTTAATAGCAGAAAGACAAAAAGCTTTGTCTTGTAATTTGGCGAATATGGATACTCCTAATTACAGAAGAAAAGATATATCTTTTTCTCAATATTTAGGAGGAACGGCAAATCCTTTGGAAACTGCTCTGGCGGCTAAAATGGGGCCTTCCCCTGTCAGCATTGAAACATCAAGCGAAAAAGTTGATCCTGCTACAGAGTTATCTGAAATGCAGAAAAACTCTTTGTTATATACAACGGCGGCACGAAGGATGACTTCTTTGATTACGGAAATGAAAACAGTTATAAATATGGGTAGCAGCTAATGGGTATATTAAGTGCAATGAATATAGGCTGTGACGGCCTTAAAGTACACGGTATGAGATTGGATATAAGTTCAAAAAACGTCGCTAATCTTGACACACCGAATTATACAAGAAAAATTCCTCTTATTGTTTCGACAGACAGGAGTTCTTTTTTGAGTGTTATGAATCAAATGAAAGAGGCTGCTTTCGGCTCTGGAACTTTGCCTTATTCTTCAGGCAGTGTTGCAATGGCAGGAGTTGTTGAAGATCCTACTTTAGGAGATAAATTGTATCGTCCCGGACATCCTGATGCGGATGAAAACGGCTACATAAGAGCTTCTAATGTGGATCCTCTTGTTGAAATAACAGATGCAATAATGGCGCAAAGAGCTTATGAGGCAAGTCTTGCCATTATTACAATGACAAAATCAATGGCTGACAGGGCAGCAACAATAGGCAGTTAAAGATATTAATTAGTGGGTAATGTGTAATGTTTACAGGTATGATACAAAATTTATTAAATTCTTCAGGTCAGGCAGCGGCTGTTCAAAGAGCGCAGCAGCTTAGTAATTATGTTCAATCTCAATCATCAGCTGCTTTAGAAGAAGGTGTTGAATTTAAAACTTTTGAAGATGTTATGAATTCCTCTTTGAATGTTCATACAAGATTTAATATAAATAATTCCGGTTCAAATGTAAAATTTGGTTCTTTGACAACAAAAAATGTTGAGGCTCGAAAAATTGAAAACATAACACCTTATGAGGATAATTCTGAAACTCTGCCTTATATTCCGGTTTCAAACAGTTCAAGTAAGTCACATATAAAAGATTTAATTTCTAAAATTTCAAAAAAACATGGTGTTGATGAAAAATTGGTTAATGCCGTAATAAAACAAGAATCAGGATATAATGCAAAAGCAAAATCTAAAGCAGGGGCACAAGGGTTAATGCAATTAATGCCTGCAACCGCAAAATCATTGGGTGTTACAGATCCTTATAATCCTGTTCAAAATATTGAAGGCGGCGTAAAATATTTGAAAAGTATGATGGACAAATATAACGGCAATATAGTACTGGCACTTGCTGCATATAATGCAGGTCCCGGAAATGTTGATAAATATGATGGCGTGCCTCCGTTTCGAGAAACTCAAAATTATGTAAAAAATGTACTTGCTAATTACTTATAAAAGAAAGGCATATAAATGATAGAAAACAAATATGTACCAAATATAAATATTTTTTCGGATTTATCTTCTTCAATGCCGATAGAAGGATTTTCTAAAAAAAATTTCACTGCAAACAATTTAAACGAAACAGAAGGAACAAGTTTTAAAGATGTTCTTTCGGGACTTGTCAGTAATTTAAATGATGAAATAGAAAAACCTGACCAATTGTTTAATGAGCAGCTAATGGGAAATTCGGATGTCGATATCCATGATGTTATGACAGCCGTTGCAAAAGCCGAAATAGGTATAACTCTTGCGACACAAGTAACATCTAAGGTTGTAACCGCTTATAATACAGTTATGAATATTTCTATATAGTTTATGATTTAATCCGGTGCCGCATTTTGCAGCCCGCTCTCCGCCGCCGTCAAAATGTCATTTAATAAATAAGTGTTAAGAAGTTACCCGATAGTAAAAAAAATAGTATAATATCCAATGGGTAAAAGTGTAAAGATTAGGGATTTATGAATATAAAAGAACTGTTGAAAAATAAAACAATACTATACTCCGTTATCGGCGGGGCGGGTTTGCTTATATTTATAATAATTCTTATTATTTGTTTTGCAGTGGCAGGAAAATCCTCATCGGGCGGTGAAGTTATAGATAAGTTTGAAAAAGAACCGTTTGATATTGTTACAACCGATAATCAGGGAAAAGCAATTGAAATACAAACTATACTTGCAAGACATAAAATAAATGCCAAAAGAAAAGCCGACGGAAGTAAAACAACGGTTTTTCTTGAAGGCGGCAAATATACAAATTCACAGCGTGACAGTGCTCTATTACTTCTTGTAAAAAGCGGTTTGATAGACCAAAATGTAGGGTTGGAAATTTTTGATAAAAATGATTTTACCTCAACTAGAGAAGATAAAAGGATTAAACTTGCAAGAGCGGTTAACGGTGAGCTTTCTAGATTAATAAGACAAATGCCTAATATAGATAATGCTTCTGTCCTTGTATCCATTCCCGAAAATTCATTTTTTAAGGCTGATAAAAAACCAATCAGTGCCACGGTTATGCTTACGGTTGCAAGTGATGTAAGGCTTGATGCTTCTGTTATCAAGGCAATTAAAAGTTTATTGGTAGGCAGTGTTGTTGATTTATCTTCGGATAATATATCCATAACTGATTCAAACGGAAATGTGTATAACAGTCTTGTTAAATCAATAGATGACCAAATATCCAAAATACAGGAAAATGATACATATTTGCAAAACAAAGTGGCAGCTCAATTGGATATGCTGATAGGTCACGGGAATTATGTCGTTACTGTAAGCACTTCATTAAATCAGGTTCCGAAAGAAGTTACCAGTATAGAATATGATCCTGAAAAGAAAACATCGTTAACAGAACAAACCTTCAAAGAAGGGCTTGGCGATACATCTGAAGATACAAATAAAGGTTCTGATGCAGTCAGTGTGTATTTACCTAACGGACTTCAAAATTCTTCTTCCTCTTCTTCTCAAAATAAAAATTATTCAAGAACCGCAACCGAATCTACTTACGGAGTCGGAAAAACTCATAAGAGTGAATATTATAATACGGGTATAATTGAAAAAATATCCATAGCGGTAACGATGAATGCAGATGCAATGCCGCCAAATATGACATTAGATGAATTAAAAGATTTAATAGCTAATGCGGCATCACCGAAAGTTAATGCAGCTGATGTATCAATTGCTTTTTCGGAAACAATAGACCCGTATCTTGCATCAGATAGACCTGTAAACCTTCCGGTTCCGGATGCTTCGGGAAATCCGTGGTGGCTTGCTCTTGTATTAATAGTTGCGGGTTTATTTGTAGGTTTCATTTTTGTACATAAAAAATTGAAAGATTCTTCATCCGAGCAGGAAGAGGAATTAAAAAAATTGAAAGAAAAAACAAGCCAACAAGAAAAACAAATAGTTGATGTCAATCTAAAAGCGGCTGAATTAATAGAGAAACAGACTATTTTAACTCAAGAACTTTTAGAACATCAAAAACAGCTTCAAATAGAAAAGAAACAAGAGCCTGATACATCCTTAGAGGAAGCTATTGAAGAAATTTCTTCCGATATAGCAAACTCAGACAGTGAAAAGACTCTTAAAGGATTGAAAAGCTGGATAGAAAAGTCATAGCGGGGTAAAAATGCCGATAGAGGGATTTGATTATAAAGCATTTTCAATAGATTTAGCCAAACAGGCATTAGAGGTTTTAATGCAGCCCAATTCTAATGCCGCACCGGATACTCTCTCTGAGCAGGATAAAAAAAATATAGTTGAAACGGTTCGTAAATTTTGTTTTATGTCAGGTGAAGCATTAAGTAAAGATGCTCAATTAAAATTTACAGCAGAACAAGCAAGTTTAGTTACACAATTTATAGGTGAGTGGGCTTTTCATAAATCTATTGATTTAATAAAAGGTAAAATTCCTCAGCAAAATCGTGATGCTATATTGCAAATTATAGCAGCAAATATTTTTAATACCGCAAAATTGGCTCTCATAAAAAAAATGCCACAGGATGCAATAATAACCTTAGTGGAAGAAAAAGTTAAACAGGTTTATACGGAAGAATTGAAAAAACTTGTAAAAAAAGGGATTCTTTCGCAACAGCAATATGATTTAGCTGTTAATACCTCAAATCTTAATGATATGGTTCAAAAAACAGAAGACGAATCAAATCTGAAAAAAGCCGGTTCAAGCGGAGATGAACAAACTTCCTCTACTTCGGATAAAAAGGTTCTAAAACTTGCAGCACTTGCAATAGTATTAAAAAATCTTCCCGAGAATAAGGCTAATGAAATTCTTAATTCACTTGATAAACAAGATGTTCAGCACGTTATAAATTACATGAAAATGAGCAATATAGAAGATAAAATTGATCATCAAGTTATAATTAAATCAATTGAAGAAATAAGAAAAATTTTACCTGTTTCTGATTTTGTTAATGTTCCTAAGATTTTAAAAGGTTATTATAAGATGATAAAAATGACTCCTCCCGATGTTTTAAGCGAATTAGCAGTCAAAGAAAGAGAATCGGTAAAGGATTTCATTTTAGACACTTCTTTTCCTGCGGAAAAAACATTTTCGCCATTAGTAATACAATCTTTAGTTAAAATAATAGAAGAAAAAATTAATGATAATTAAAAAGAAATATACTACTCTGAAGAAAACGGAAGAAAATACTCAACCGGAAGAGAAAAAAGAAAACGTTGAAGTTAATAATAAGGAGGAAGAAAAAAAACATCCTGCTATTGATATTGCGCAGCAAAAAATTGTTGAAAAAGAACAAGAAGAAGCTGTAAAGAATGAAAAGGAATTATTAAAAAAGAAAAAAAGCATTGAAGATTTGGATTTATCAATCGAAAATATTAAATTTGAGCAAAGAGAAGAAAGAAGAGAAGGAACAAGAAGAAGAGGTTATAGAAGAACTCAGGACAGAAATGTTGTTTCTCGTGCGCAAAAAGATGCCCAATCCATAAAAGAGCTTGCAAGACAAGAGGGGTATAAAGAAGGAATTAATGCAGCTCAAAAGGATTTAGAGGACTTAAGAGCTAATTTCTTGGAATTTTTTAAATATAAAGATGTGGTCTTTCAAAAAGTATCGGATTGTATTATTGATATCTCTGTTGAAATAGCACGTAAAATTATTAATAAAGAAATAGAAACAGATAAAG
>JAJQHF010000101.1:3902-8690 GCA_021199975.1 Candidatus Gastranaerophilales bacterium | reverse complement strand
TAGATTTACATCTTTTGTCTATAAAGTCATTTGGCAATACATCTAATTCTCTATTTTCTAAAAGTATATTCAACGAAGTCCTTAAATTAATTGAAGTTGGTATTTCTTTGCTATTTGCATCTTTCCAAGAAAAGAAATCATCATATAATATTGATACCAAGTTATATAACGATATTGATTTATTTATCTTTGTTAATGTCTTTATTGTTGTTTCACACAAATTAAAATATTCGTATTCAACATTTCCTTGAAATAAACTTTTTTGTCCATTATTATTTTGAATTTCCTTATTATCTTTTATTTCGGCATAAGTTTTTAAATAAGAATCAGCAACACCCACAGAACTTGTTAATAAGCATAAATAAAACCTATCCCCATTTTCTATTTTACCACTTCTTGTTCTTGGCAAAGCAATGTTGATTACAATATCTTTATCGATACCCTCAAGGGATTTTTTAATTAAATGACGTATAACTGCTGCATTAGAGAGATTTGTTTTTTTTAATTTTAGTACAAAATCCTCATCTACATCAAAATATTTGCATATTATGTTTAAGCTTTTTGTATCGTCTAGTCCTAAAACTCTTTCTAAAGCATTATTATTTATTAAAATTAGAACATCGTGATATTTAACGTCCTTAAACAGGCTTTTTAAATTTTGCATATTTAGTTGCGTTGAAAAAGGGTCAGCAAATATAAAGCCACTGTTTGAAGTTTTTAAATGAGATTTGATAGTTTTTGAATAATTCTGCCAATCTCCATTTGTTGTATAAAATTGAATTTGATTAGCAACAGAATCTGAGTTCATAATATTTTTAATATTTTGTTCTAATTCCGATTGATTATTTTCATCTTTCTCAATAGCGATGATTTTTAATTGCTTGAAGTTCTTTATAAGATGAGATTTTAGATAATTTGTTAAAACCTCTAAAGCAATAACAGGTGAGCCTTTTGTACCATCATTAAACATTCCTTTTCCCGCAAAAAGGTCAACAAATGTATACGTTGCAGAAGGAATTTTCGCTGCGAAATGGTTTGCAATACCTATTGCAGTATTTAAGGTATTTTGTAATAAGTTATGCTTTAATTCAGTATGTTTATTTTGTACTTCAAAATGTTCTTGGGTTGCATTTTTCATATTACAATTATAACTGAAGTTTTAATTTGAAAGGAGTTTGTAAATATTTCCTTAATGATTGCATAATTAAATTTCATAGCAATTATATTCTTCTTCTGATAAGGTAAAGTCTTTGTCGATAGTAAGGACTTCTTGATATGTTAGGTCGTACAATTTATAGACCATTATATCAATTTGATTTTCTATATTTTTTACAACTTGTTGTTTTTCTGCGTTGTTTTCAAAATTACCATCTAATGTTAATTCCAATATATTATCTATAAAACTATTGATTTTATTGATTTGTTCTTTTGGAATATCGCAAATAGGAATACTACCAACTTCATTACTACCAAATCCTAATGCTTCACCCGACATCTTTAAAGAATTATAATTAATTTTATACCACCACGAAAGCAATTTTGAATTCAATAATCCAGTTAAGCATTTAAGTCTTTCGTCTTCCCCACAAATAATAGTTGTAGATTTTGCCGCAAGACATTTCCCACTATCATAAAAAGCCTCTATCTCCTTTGTCATACTTGCTATTATGATTTTCGGAGAATTCGCTTGTTGTAATCTTACTTTACTAATCTTGTCTATATTCTCTTTTTTTATTATTGGGTTTACGTAACGACCTTTTATATATTGCATTGGTTTTATACCCCACAATATTTTATATTTATCTATTGTCCCTGAATTAACAAATTTACAATAGGTATTATCGTCATAACTATTTGAATCTTCTAAAACTTCTTTTATTAAATATGCTTCATTTACAGTCGCAGCGGCAGTAATATTAAACTCTTTATATGTTGATAAAGATTTATTTGCAGAAACTTTTATCAGAATCTTAACTGAATTATCATCTTGGAAATATTTATCCCACAATATATCATTATAAAAAGTTTTTGCAATTATAATATTTTGATTTGCAATATCATAAGACTCATTTATTTTAGTCATTAAAACATCGTTCTTAAAGGAAGAACTGTTCTTTAATACATAAACAATCGGATATACAGCAGCTTCCTTAAAAACATTTATTCTAGAATAATCTCTTATTTCTATAATAGTTTTTTGTTTAAATATTTTTCTAATTTCTTCAGAATATTTTGCTGCAAGAATTTTGTTGGGTATAATAAATGAATTTATACTTCGCTCTCTGCCAATTAATAATGAAAGTTCACAGAATATAATAAATAAATCCCAATTCCCTTTTGCAGAACTGAATTTATTTGCATACATTTCTCTTTCTTTCGGCATTGAACGAACCATTTCCTCTGAATCTATATACGGTGGATTCCCAATAACTACATCAAAACCTCCTTGTTCAAAAGCATCCCCAAAGAAAAGTTTCCAAGGAAAGAAGTTTCGGTTTTCTGTATTCTGTGCAAAGTTTCTTATTTTATCTTCTACTTCTTGGAAATTTAATTTACCCTCTTTCGCTTTTATTTCAAGTTTTTCTTTTACAATATCTACAATAATATTTTCTATTTCTTTCTTTAACTCAATCTTGCGTGTTGCGTACGGTGTTTTTAAGAATTCAGACTGTTTGTTTTTTAAATCAAGTTTTAAGTCTTGAGATTTATCACCCCATAAATTTATAGCAAGTTGTGTATTTGGCTTGTATTCATCCACTATTTCATCAAAGTCTATACCCTCATAACTTGTAATAAGGGAATTTCCTTGCATAATTTTATAATCCAAGTTCGGCAAAGGTTTAATATTTTTGATATCTTCTTCATCTACTACCAAAGAAAGCCAAAATCTTAATTTCGCGATTTCAACAGCACCACCATCTATATCAACACCATAAATAGAATTTTCTATAGCATTTCTTTTTAACTCATAAATCCCCCTGTCAGGCATTCCAATATAAGAACTCAAAACACTTCTTGCACGGACTATTTCGTTCATCATACCAACAGGGAAAGCGCCTGAACCTATTGCAGGGTCGCAAACTTTAATTGTTCTTAATGCTTCATCAAGTTCATTTGCATATTTTTCAATAGTTTTAGGTAATTCTTTTTTTACATTATCATTTTTATATGTGGAATCACCTTTTTTAATAAAGGCAGATATGTCCTCTTTAGAAATTACTTCCTCAAAAACATCCTCTGCCTTTTTCTCTAGTGAAAGCTCAACAGTTTTAATATTTAGTTTGTTATAAAGATAGTTTATTAAACTTTCTTGACACATATAATGAACAATTTCGCGGGGAGTATAAAAAGAACCATTGCCTTTTCTTATATTTTCAGGAAGCAAGTTTTCAAAAACTTTTCCCAGCATTTCAGGGTCAATCGCAACCTCTTTTTCTAATGGTTCATCTTCTTTAACCGTAAAATTATACAAATCAAACGTGTCAAATATTTCTTTAAATAAATTGTTATCAATAGTTAAATCGGTTTTTTGGTATTCATAACCATTTACAGGTTCAAACAATCCGCCGTTTAAAAATGGAATTCTACAATTTAGTTTATCGAACCAGGCACCTTGACCTCTATCCGATGCTAATGCTTCATAGAATAAATGTTCTAAAACATCATTGAAAAAGTTATTATACTCACAATATTTTTTATTTTTATAAAAAATATTGTGCATAAAGTTTTTATCACCGGATCCCCAATTTTTATCACGCTCAACCCCGAGCCAGCCTTTTTTCTGTATAAAATACAAAAACACAAGCTGCCCCATAGTTTTTTTAGCAAAATCTTCAATTATAATATTGTGTGTTTCAAAATCTCTTTTAACTTTGGTATCAATAGAACACAATCTTTTAAGATCTTCACACATTTGTATATATAGTTTTTTATATTCGTCAAAAAATTCTTTAGAAACTTTTTCAATGTCAAATGCTTGAATTAAATCTTCAATTGTTAATTGAATGCCATTTGTTGATTTTTCAAGCAATGATAAAAATCTATTTTGCACAGTATGGGTATTATATTTTTCACCGCTTTTTTCAATCAAAAATGAAAATCTTTTTGAGGGAGTTAATTCTACATCTGTTTTAATTTTTTTGATATTGCCGTTTTCATCAGTAATCGGTTTTCTGACATAATCCATTTTTACCAGTGATAAACGCCAATCATCAATAATGTTATTATTTTCATCTTTGCTATAAAAAACTACAAGAGCTGCATCTTTTTGATAATCTCTTCCGCCGTTAAGATAGCGGGCTATAAAATTTCTTTGTGCAGTTCTTGCTCTATCCAATGATGACGTTCGTTTCAGATTTACGGCCAAAACGTCAATAACCGTATCATCATATTCATTTGTAGAATATTTATATTTGCATAACCTTTTAGCACTTACAATAAAATCAGAGTAAACAGGAGAAATTTGTATGCGGTGCTCTTTTTCAAAATTTGCACCAACAAATAAATCGCCGATAAATTTTTTAAATTGAGTTTCATCATATTTTGAATTAAATATATCTTCAATTATCTTTTTATTTAAAGTGCTTGTCATTATTCTCCTTTTGCATAAAGATATTCGGATAAAACAATTTCCTTTGTTTTATTTGAAATAGAATTTTTGCTTCTGTTTTCAGTGCGTAAATAAACATCAGGAACAATTGAACGGATACCTGATAAAATCTTTATTTCGTCAAGTTCATTATTTAAAAATGAACTTAATTTTTTTGCTGTATCTTCACCCGGTGTACG
>JAJQHF010000101.1:0-3892 GCA_021199975.1 Candidatus Gastranaerophilales bacterium | reverse complement strand
GTGTACGATTACAAAAAGCTGTGATTACAGATTGAATATAACCTTTTTCATCTTCTGTGTATTTGCGGCAAGTCCTTAAAACAGCTTTCAAATCTCTTATGATTTTTTCGTATTTAGATTTGCCTGCTTTTGATGATAATTCTTCTGTTTCAATCGGCTGACCGAACAAATCTTTATTTTTTGCTAAATAATCAAAATATTGTTCAGGAAGCGATTTTCTTTTTGCATTTTTATCGCATTCAAAATATTTAACCGCTTCATCAAACGGTATTTCAGAAACCTTGCTGCCGTCAGTTATACAAAACTTATTCAAACGACCTTTTCTGAAGAACGTTATTAACGAATCAATACTTGTTTTTTCCGATTCTCGTGCAACTCTGATTTTTTTTGGTAAATTCTTTATTTTTTCAAAAGTATCGGTATCCTTATCCCTTAATTTACGCAAAAATGTTAAATATTTTAACTCTATATTTTCGTCTTCCTGTTCATTAAATTCGTTAATGGAATTTAATATGCGATATTGTTCTTCACCTCGCATATTATATGATTCAACTTCTTCTTCATCACTCAAATACTTTGCATCTTCTCCCAGTGCATTATGAAATGCCTGGATTTTGGCAATAATACTGCTTTCCAGCCCTAATTCCTTATCGGTTTGTGATGTCGGAAAGAAGTTAAAGATGAAGATTTTATCATGCTGTGTCCCGACACGATTTACACGACCGACACGCTGCAATACTTTTGTCGGATTCCAGGGTAAATCATAGTTGACAATAATATTGGAACGATGCAGGTTAATACCTTCCGACAAAACATCAGTTGTTACCAATAATTGGATATTATCTTTTTGGAAACATTCTTTTTTATTCGGGTCATAATTATCTTTGATTATTTCTTTTAAACACTCGCTTTTATTGGAAGAATAAAATAAAACATTATTTCCAAAATTTTCTTTTAGTACATTTGAAAGTTGTTCGCCGGTTTCTGAAGATTCTGTAAAGATAACAAGTTTTTTATCTTTTAATAGATTATTTTCTTTTAATTCTTTTATAAATTTTTCTTGTTTGTAATCGTGTTTTATTTCTTTCCATGAATCCAGAGTTTCTTGCAATAGCTGAATATCGTGTTTTATGTATTCAATAAATTCAGGCTTAAAATCAGAAGATGCATAAATTTCAAGTTCTTTTTCTCTGCCTTTTTCCAACAAATCTTCAATTGTTTTTGTATCATCATCAATATAATCAAGAACATTTATATCTTTGCTTATATAAACAGTACCGTCGTTATACATTTTTAAAAGTTTTTTATGTGATTCAATGGAACGTTCCAATGTTTTTTCAAACGCATATTTTGAACTTTCAAGTCTTTTAACTAAACGGCTTTTCATAAAACCAACGTTGTTTTTTTGCTGTTGTGCTTCATATGAAGTTAATTGTTTTTTTAAATACATTTTTGGTGCATATCTTGCATAAGATAATTTTTCTTCTGTCGGTACATTTTTTCCGCCGATAACTTTAATTGTTTTTTCAAAAACCGAATTTGTATACGTATCAAATTCATATACTAATCGTTCCGGTTTTTGAACTTCAGGGAAAAATAAGCCTTGTTTTTCCATATCATCGGAAAAATGTTTTTTAATATCTGTTCTTGTACGCCGAATCATTATGCGGCTTAGAATTTTGTCACGAACTTCTTTTGAAACTTGTTTGACGGCATTTATGTATTCTTCTGAATCTTTACCAAATTCCTGGTCGATTTTTTTGATTTTTTGTTTTCTGTTTGAAAAGAAAGCTTCCAAATTTTGAATTCCAGGGATATCACTGTTAATCGGATTTTGAAAAAGTGATATCAAATAATAAAAATCGAAAAATGTGTTATTTAAAGGCGTTGCACTTATTAAAATTACTTTTTTGTTTTGACAAATTCGCTTTAACTGTTCATATTGCTGATTTTTGCCGTTTCTAAATCTGTGAGCTTCATCAACAAAAACATATTCATAAGTTTTTTCACCGCTCGTTTCTGCTTGTTCCAGCTTTTCAATAACATTTTGCAGTTTACCGATTGACACAATGTCATAATTTTTTGGAAGAATATTAAAATCTTTAAACGCATTTTCCCAGTTTTGCATAATTGGCGGAGGAGCAATAACAAGAACTTTTCCTTTTAGAATTTTTGCATACATCGTGGCAATATATGTTTTACCAAGACCGACAACATCAGAAATAAATATCCCATCGTAGTCTTCTACAATTTTATAAATTTGAGCAATTGCATCAGTTTGATAACGTAAATCCATGTATCCGTCAGGCAAATCGGGTTTTATATTTTCAACATTTATTCGTTCACAAAAATATTCGTATAAAAATTTCAAGTACATTTCATATGGTGTAATTGTATCGTTAAGCCAGGTTCTATTTTCAATTGCATCAATGTAATCATCTGAAACCGGAACAGCATCTGCCCATAATTCCTCAAATTTTTCTAAAGCAAATTTAACATCAGGAGGATCTTTTAATTCAACATTAAATTCATATTGCACATTTAACCCGTTTTCCGTAAAATTACTTGAACCTGTAATAACAGAACCATCTATTAATGCACCTTCATGGTATCTTGTTATATAAACTTTTGCGTGTATGTTTTTATCCCTGCAAGCTTTAATCTCAATTTTTCCTGCTAAAAGCATTTCTTTGAATTTTAATACCCCTTCATCAACTTGTGCTGTATCATCAGATGCTGCAAACTCTTTTTCAATTTCATCCTGGAATTGTTTTCGTATATTTGTTTGTGATTCAAAGTTTAAATGTTGCTGCCCAACATTTTCCAATATATCAACTACTTTAGAATCAACGTTTAACCCGACTAAAATCCTAATCTTTTCAACATTATCAAGGGATTTATACAAACGATAAAAACCACTTGTTCTAAAATAGCCTGCTAATGTATCAAAAAATCTCGCACTTTTTAGTGTATGGTTAAATCTGTCATACAATGTAAAACCGGACTCATTAGTAAAAAATTTAGTATCTGTTGTTTGCGCCATTCTAAAAACCCTTGGGGAATACACACACTTATCTTGTGTTTCCTTTTCGGGAAAAAGCTAATGTTTATACAGAAAATTTATGAATAATAAACACATTTTGTTATAAAATCACAAAATGTGTTTCCTTCTAAACTTGCTATTTTTGTGGTAGTATTAAGTCAAGGAAACACAAGATAAGTGTAGTTCCTTTTTACAAATAAAAATTATTATAACTTTTATCTATTGTTTCTTGTTCTAAGCCAATATATCTAAGAGTTACAGCAGTTGATGAGTGATTAAGTATTTTTTGAAGCAATACAATATCATCAAATTGTTTATAATGATGATAACCAAACGTTTTTCTTAAAGAATGTGTGCCAATTCGAACATTTATTTCAGCTTTTTTAGCAGCTCTGTTTAAGATTTTGTATATTTGCACTCTGCTTAATCTGTTCCCCTTTTGAGATACAAATAAGGGTTCGTCTGGGTTTCTATCGGTTATAAAATTGCTAATTTCGTTTTGGATTTGCAGATTAATTGGAAACCTTTTAAATTTATTTGTCTTTTTCTCCCTGAGCTCAATATATGACTTATTTTTAACATCTTTTATATCTAAACCCAAAATATCTGATACTCTTAATCCACTATTGATACCCAAATCAAATAATAGTAAATTTCTTTGATTTTTAGATAATATTTTTTTCATAAGTGCAATTTTTGATTTATCTTTTATTGGATAAACGATATTCATAAAAACCTCCTTTCATTCTCCATATGCAAGATTACAATGAAAGTGTTAATGTTTCTTTTATTGTGTCTAAATGTATTGCAAATAAAATATTTTCTTTGTTTATGGTATAATATATACAG
>JAJQHF010000187.1 GCA_021199975.1 Candidatus Gastranaerophilales bacterium | reverse complement strand
CGTTTATATATGTAACGCATGACCAAACAGAAGCTTTGACAATGGGCGACAGAATAGCAGTTATTGACAGCGGTATTATTCAGCAGACGGGGATTCCGAAGGAAGTATATAATAATCCTGTAAACAAGTTTGTAGGCGGATTTTTAGGCTCTCCCGCAATGAATTTTATAAAATCTGAAATTGTTAATAATTCCCTGAAAATTAATAACTCTATATTAAACTTAAATGATTCTCAATTAATATTATTAAAAGAAAGAAAAGATGTTTTAGTGGGAATACGTTCTGAAAAATTTAATAACCCTGTTTATAATTTTGAATTTGAAGCCCCCGTTGAAATTTCAGAAATGCTTGGGAACAGTCAAATTATTTATTTTAAAGCCAATAATGAAACATGCAGCGCCTCTGTTTCCTCCGATATAAATATAAGCAGCAGTTTTAAATTTAAAATAAATACAAATGATTTATTGTTTTTTGATACGGAAACAGGTATAAGAATCTAAAATAACAAAAATGTAAATTTATTTCCAATAATATTAAAAAAGTAATATACTATTATGTGGGTAGTTGAGAATTTTTAAAATAGTTTTTTTAATTTATTGGGGTAAAAAATGAGTGAATATACAATTGATATATTATTAAAAAAAGCACAGGAGCTTAAAGCCTCCGACCTTCATTTTATAGTGGGCGAGGTTCCTTCTTTTCGTATTGACGGTAAAATTATAAAATCAAAACTGGAACCGGTAACAGAAGAAGACATGATGAAAGCCATTGATGAAATGGCGCCTATATCAATGAGAGATAAAATATTTCGTTCTTATGATTCTGATTTTCCGTATGAAATTGAAGGAGTATCCCGATTCAGAGTAAATATTGCAATGTCCTTCGGGTGCCATTCTATGACAATACGTCTTATTCCTTATGATATCCCGAATTTTGAAGAATTAAAGCTGCCAAAAACAATAGAAAAGTTTTCTGCTTTAGAAAACGGTATAGTTTTAGTTACAGGTGTGGCAGGATGCGGAAAATCAACCACAATTGCATCTATATTAGAACATGTAAATAACACTCAAAAAAAACATATAGTTACAATTGAAGACCCTATTGAATATGTATATAAGAGCAAAAAATCAATTTTTACACAAAGGCAGATAGGAATTGATACAGGAAGCTATATTGACGGTTTAAAATTTGCTTTAAGACAAGACCCTGATGTAATTTTAATAGGCGAAATAAGAGATATGGAAACAGTGCAAAGCGCACTTCACGCAGCAGAAACAGGACACTTGGTATTCGCAACTTTGCATACTTTTAATGCTGTTCAAACAATCAACCGTATATTAAGCTTTTTCCCACCTTCTGAAAGAGAAATTGTAAGAAGCCAGCTTGCCGAAGTTTTCAGGGGCTCTGTTTCTCAAAAGCTTCTGCCGAAAGCCGACGGGAAAGGCAGAATTCCTGCTATTGAACTTTTGTATTCGACTCCTACCATTAAAGATTTTATTCTTAAAGATGAACTTGAGGAAATATATAAGCTGGTTCAAAAAGGTTCTTACAATGATATGATTACTTTTAATCTTTCTTTATATGACTTATATAAAAATAAATTAATAACGAAAGAAACAGCTCTTGAGCATTCGGAAAGCCCTAATGAACTCATGCACTATATCAAGGGTGTATATTCAGGAACGGATATTAATTTTTAATTATGAGAGAGCAATTTACAACAAATGCAATAAATTTGAAATCTTACAGCATAAGTGAAGCTGATAAGATTATTGTTATGTATTCAAAAGAAAAAGGATTGATAAAAGGAATTGCAAAAGGAATTAAAAAAACTGCCAGCAAACTGGGCGGAAGAATGGATTTGCTTGTTGCAAACAAAATGATGCTTAATAAAGGCAGAAACCTTGATACTATATGTCAGGCAGAAGCATTAAACACGTTTTTTAATCTCCGTTCGGATATAACTAAACTGTTCTATGCAATGTATTGTTGTGAAATAGTTTCAAATTTCGGAACCGAAAATGATCCTAACAGCGAAGAAATATACAATTTGTTTTATACTTTTCTTGATTGTATTTCAAAGGCAAAAACAAAAGAACAAACAATGCTTGCGGTTATAAGATTTCAATTAAAAATTATGAATATAACAGGTTATTCTTTAGAACTTAATGACTGTGTAAAATGCCAGAAACCTCCTCAAGATAATAACATTTATTTTTCAGTTGAAAATGGAGGAATACTATGTGCAAAATGCGCTGATAATATTTGTAAAAAAGTAAAAATGCCCTATAAAATTAAGGATTTTTTAAACACACTATTGAATGAGGATTTTAATCATCATACTTATTATGATGATTTGGCAACAGAAAAAATTTGTGATATCTGTATTAACCTGATTAAAAAGTATATAGAATATTATTCACCTAAAAGATTTAAAACAACGCAGATTTTAGAAAGTATAAGGTAAAAAATGGAATTGGAAAAATATATTGAACATACTCTGTTAAAACAAGATGCATCAAAAGAAGATTTAATTAAACTGTTAAATGAGGCTAAGGAACATAACTTTGCAGGTGTTTGCGTAAATGGGTGCAATGTTAAATTTGCAAAAGATTTTTTAAAAAATACAAATATTAAAGTTGTAAGCGTTGTCGGATTTCCTTTAGGAGCTTGTTTATCGGAGGTAAAAGCATTTGAAGCTCAAAAATCTGTTCAAAATGGTGCTGATGAGATAGATATGGTTATAAATGTTCAATCAATTAAAGATAAAGATTTTGTTTATACCCAAAAGGATATAGAAACTGTTAAAAAAGCAATAGGAAATATACCCTTAAAAGTAATAATTGAAACAGATTTATTAACCAAAGAAGAAATAATAAAAGCATGTGAAATAATAAAAACCGCAAAAGCTGATTATGCTAAAACCTCTACCGGATTTGTTAAAAATGGAATTGGCGCACAAGTTGAAGATATTAAATTGATGAAAGAGGCTTTAAAAAACAGCAGTGTTAAAATAAAGGCATCAGGCGGAATAAAAACACATGAACAGGCACTTTCTCTTATTGAAGCAGGTGCTTCAAGGCTTGGAACAAGTTCAGGTATTAAACTCCTTTAAATATATAATTATTTAAGGAATTTAGCATCAGGTAATATAGGAGTCGGCTTAGGAAGAGCTGCTTTACTTTTTTTAAGTTTTTTAGCTGTCTCTTTTTTCAAAATATCCGCTTCTTTATTAATTTTAAAATTTCTTTTCATTGCGAAATACAATATTACCACACCTAAAGCAATAATTCTACATTCTGAAAAAACTTTTTTTGCTTTTGCTGTAACCATCTCATCCTTAGCCGGCATTTTAAAAGAAGGTTTCTCTTCTTCCTTTTTAGCGGCTTTAAACATTGGTTTGTAATAATTTTGTGTTACAGGAGTAAAAGATACTTGCATTTTATAATACCTATTGCTTTTGTTTCATAACTTCAAGTCCTGAATTTTCAATATCAGGTGTATCAATTTCAAATAAATGGATACGTCCGGGACCTAAATCAACATTTAATTTATCATTATCCGCTTGAATTGTTGAATCTTCGCCATAAGATTTAAACAGATTTGTTAATTTCTGATTTTCTTTTAAGCCTGGGACATTAATTATTCCGCCCTGTCTTGAGTTTACATCTCTGTTCGCAACAACAAGAAGAGTTTTTCCATTTAAATGACGTGCATATGTAATTATTTGATCATCTTCATTTTTATCGACTTTCATTGGAATGAAAGAACCTTTTGTCAAAATATCATGGTATTTAGGATTATTTCTAACATCAAGTGTATTTTTCATAAAGTCGCCGCATTCAGGATGTTTCCCGATTAAAGGTCTTGAGAAGTTAAATATATCTGGTTTACCTTTATGAACAGTACATTCTTCAGAATCCGTATCGGTTTGTTTATCTGTTGTTCCTTCAAAATCATACATATAATCATCACCTGACTGATATCCGTCAAAATAATAAGGATTTAACATCGGAAGAGTTGCTTGTAAACCTGAAACAAGGTTTGTAAATGTTACACCGCCATGATTCATAATAGAAATATCATCATGAGTACCGAAGGAACCAATTACAGATTTTCCGGAATCAAGCTCATTTGACATATCCGTATTTTCTCTAACGTAATCATATAACTCATAAGCTTTGTTCCATTCATGGAAATTATGATATTGTCCGTAATAGCTGTCATATCCTGCTCTTAAAGCATCTTGAGGTCTATCATAATTCATATTAAGCTGCGGCGAGGCATCTTCATAAGTATAACTTTCTGCAAGCCAAGCAAATTCAGGGTCTTTTTGATGAGAATAATTAATTAATTCATCCCAAAATTCGGTCGGTTTTGTTCTTGAAACATCGCTTCTTATACCGTCAACCCCTAAATCAATACACATATCAACAAAATCTTTGTGCATTTGTAATAATTCAGGATTTAATTCCCGTTTTGATTCATCTTTCCAGGGGTCAAACATTCTGATATCATTCCAGCCTCCCGGAGTTTTTGGGGTGCCGTCTTTTTCAAAAGCCATTAATTCAGGTCTTTCTTTAAACAAGTCATAAGAAGCACAGCTGGGTAAATCCAGCATAACACTTATGCCTCGTTTGTGGCATTCGTCAATGAAACCTTTAAATTCTTCTTTTACATCTCTCGGATCATTCGGGTCATCCAAAGCAGGATCTATTTTTAAGAAATCTGCAGGCGCATATAAAGAACCGGCTGTACCCATTGCATTTTCTTTGCCCGGAGGATTTACAGGAAGAACATGCAATGTATTAATACCTAAATTTTTTAATTCATCCAGTCTGTTAACTGCATTATTAAAATTACCTTTTACGTCACCTTCTCGTATAAGTTGATTGCCTGTCTTATCTTCAGCACCTAAGTTTCTTATAATAACTCCCATTATTGCTGCATCATTATTTTTGAATTTGGTTTTTAAATTATTTTTATAATTAACAGGAGCAGTTTGAGAATTGGTTACCGGCGCAACTTGAACTGAAGCGGAAATTCCTTGATTTTGAAGAAAACGCTCAAGTATATTTGTACCGTTAGGTTGTATTTTCGGCGCTTCATAACTGGCGGATTTTACTGCCGTATCCGACACGGGTTGTGTAGTTTGTACTTGCGGTGCCGGTGTAATTGTAAGATATTTATCAAGGTAATTAGCCATTTTTTACCTTCTTCTCCGTTTCTGCTTCATTTGCTGCTTTATGTTTTTTGCTTATTATAACATCAGTAATAAGAGTTGCCGCTGCTAATGCAGCCATTGCTCCGCCAAATATTTTTAACCACTTGCGTGAATTATATGTATTTTTAGCTTCTTGCTGGAACCAGCTTTTAATTTGTTTGCCTGATAAATTATTTCTTTCTACTGCATCCTTGCCGTCTGTTATTCCGTCTGTAACACGGCGTTCCAACTCGGGAGTCATATCATTTTTCCAGTTCGCAACTTTTTCTTTAAATGCTTTTGTATATGAGCGGAAGCCGCTTAGAATATCATCTGCTTTATCGGCTCCCATTGTTCTTTTAATACTTTCTTTTATTTCACTGCCTGCCGATTCCCCAAATAATACATTCATCACCGTTTTATATTCATTCGTTGACAAATTATATTTTGAAGATGTTAATTTTTCGGTATAATCAAATATTGTTGCATCATGCAAAACATCTTTGCAAACTTGAGTTAATTTTTTAACTGTTTCATCTTTAATTTCAATACCGTTATTTTGCATTACTGATTTTAGCTGCGATTCAAAGTTACCGTTTTTCATACGTTTAGAAAGGTCAAGAGTCTGCATCAATCTGTAGAAGGAAGATTGAGCACCTTGAATTTTTCCTTTAGTATCTATATTTTTTACATTTTCTACAGTACTTTTCTTTCCGGCAGCAGTAATTTTCTCAGCCAATTTTGTAAATCCGTTTGATTTTAAACTATTAGCTGCTTTTGTACTTATTTCAGAAGAATAAGACTGCGTAGCGGAAACGAACTCACTGCCTGTTTTTTGTTCGTAATCACCAATCAGCTTCATTAAATCATTTACTATTTTATCAAACTGAGCATCATCAGCGGAAATCTTTGATAATTTATCATAAATAATACTCATGTCACCGCCGGAAACAGCCTTTAATTCTTGATTATTTAATTTTAAAGATTTAATAAGCTTATTGCTTACTCTGCCCCATTGATTTGCGATATAAGTACCTGATTTATTCCCGACTCTTGTGTCAACACATCTATCTAAAAGTTTTTTATCAGAAACGTAATCTGTGATATTTTTATTTAATGCATTTATTTTATCTTTTACTTGAGAAATGGAGGGCTGTTCAGCTCTTTTCTTAGCATTTTCAAGAGTTTTTACATATTCGCCTGCGCATGACCTTTGTTGTTTTTCCGTTAAATTCCCCCTTGCTTTAGACAAAATTCTTGCAATTTGACTAAAGGATTTATTTTCTACTGCTTTATCGAATAAAGCTTTTTGTTCGGGTGACATAGCTGCAATTTCTTCTGAAACTTTACCCCCTAAAGCATCTTTTACAAATGTTTCATCAATTTTCACACTATTTTTAAGAGAAGATAACTCTTGTTTTATAGAATCTCTTACTACCGGCGACTCTGTTTTATCGCCAATTTTGGAGGCTAATTGAGATATCGTCTCACTATCCAAAGCTTTATCTGAATTTTGCGAAAGGTATTTTTCAAATGATTTATTGGAAACAAATTGCTTAATTCTTGAGAATATACTCTTTTTCCCGTTTTTCATTGCTTTTTCTGAGGAAGCTAAGTCAACTTTTTCTATAACATTATTAATAGGTTTTTCTAACCTGTTACAAGCCAAAGCGCTCATTATAGGAGTTGCAAAACCTGCTGTCATCATCCATAAAGTGTTACCCTGCACCGCTTTCTTTTTAGCTTCTTGTTTTATATGAGAATCTCTGTCTTCTATATTTTCATCAATATCAAGTTTTTTCCCGATTTTATCCAAATCTTCTCTTGAATATAAATCGGTTAAATCATATTGAGGATCTTGATATAGCATTTTTTTACGACCCTGAGAGTCAACATATTTTTGATGTATATCAACACCGGTCATAGCTTTTATTGGCGCTTGTATTGCCAGCTTTGGCCAAAGTGCCATTGAAGCAAAAAATGTTCCAAATCCGACAAATTCCATTGACTTGCTTAATTTTAAGGGATTTTTAATAAATAAATATGAAGCTAAAGCTAAAGAACCTATTTTCATGGCTAAATCATTAATTCTGCCGAGTTCATGGTCATTAGCCTTGCCTTTAGCGCCTTTACCTATGCTTATAATATCTTTTTTTAAATCTTTTGCATATTCGATTGGAGAACCGATTATTCTTGAAGGGAGCAATTCTCCTTTAGCCTGCATAGGCTTAACTTTATTTTTATTA
The DNA here is from genome assembly GCA_021199975.1 of Candidatus Gastranaerophilales bacterium. Lineage (GTDB taxonomy): Bacteria > Cyanobacteriota > Vampirovibrionia > Gastranaerophilales > Gastranaerophilaceae > Avigastranaerophilus. The sequence goes on along the minus strand of JAJQHF010000187.1, from coordinate 1,393 downwards.
TTGTATGCAAACGAAGTTTCAGACTCTTGTTTTATAAGTCTGTCCGTTGGTTGATTTGAAACATATGCATTTAATAAATTCGACATACTAACATACTACCTTTTCTTTACTTTCATCAATCAACGAAGTTGATGCCTGAGCTTTAGCCCCCTTATTATTAAAGTCAAAAAGAGTTGAAAAATTGCCTAACAAAGTCATGCCTATTGCACTTCCAAGAAGCACTCTGCCTGCGATTGAGGCACTTTTGCTATCATTCTTAACAAATTGTTTTGTACTTTCAACAAATTTTTTGCCGAAATCTTTTGCAAAATTATCATATTTAGCAATATTTCTTCCTTGTTCTTTTGCAATCTTTGCCGTCTTTATGTGATTTTTACAATTTTTCACTCTTTTTACAGGATTTACAACGAAATTTTCCCAAGGTTTTTGCATTGCTATTCCGACACCGGTTGCAGCCCATAAATATGAGCTTAAAGTCGAGAATAATTTTGTTTTAACAACTTTATCCAAAATTTTTGGTTTTACTTTTTGGTCGGCATACTCTAAATCAACGTCATTAATTCCCATTTTTTTACCGACTTTTACATAATAACTGTTTCTGTCAGGTCCGTAAAATTCATTGTCATAAAACTGATCCCAACGGGGGAAATCTACACTTTCGTACGCTTTATGGTATTCATGTGAAACTAAATCATCTTTATTATCATCATCAGGTAGTTCATTATTTTTTTTATCATATGGTAAATTAACGTCTATGCCGTATTTTAAATTAACGGGTGTTTCTATTAATTTTTTTGATAAAGTTTTGCCAAGTCCGTACAAAACAACACCAATCCCCATTTTCTTTCCTAATTTTGAAGCATTTACGGCTGCAGGAGTATCAAAAAATTTACTTGCCAAATTAAATACAGCCATCATTGTTCCGCTGCCTATTAAATAAGGCACCATGCCCATTGACAAAAACTCATAAAAATTAGCATTTTTACTGCCTTTAAATCCTTTTTTAGGATATTCCGTAACCGATTTTGTCAGTTTATCGGTCTGTATTTTAACTGCCGTGGTTATCGGATGCTTTTTCTTTTCTTCACATAATAAATGTGCATCATTTACCCATTTAATATCTTCATCTTTAACCTTATCTTTTTTACCGAAAGATAAAGTATTTATACTGTTAATATTTTGATTTTGAACCCCTAATTTATAGACCATAGTTCCTCACAGATACATACCCGTATTTTTAAATATCCTAAATCTAAAATATTGCTACATGACAGAAATAAAAAACAAACATTTTTACAATACTTAACATAAACAACACATAATCAACATAATCAAAAAATAAAAAATTTTCAATAAATTCTCTTGCTAAAAATAATCTTAAATTATACAATAT
>JAJQHF010000256.1 GCA_021199975.1 Candidatus Gastranaerophilales bacterium | reverse complement strand
GTTTTAATATCTATTAATGATAAAAACTGAAAAAAAATTTTTTGTTAATGTTTAAAATTTAATTAATAACAATTTTTAATAATTGCTTAAAAATAAAGATTAATTTAATTATTTATTCATATAATATAATAAATTTAAGCCAATTAACGTTAAATCAGGGTTTATATAGTCAAATTTCCTTCTCAAGTATTTGCTTATAACGGAGGAATAACCGCCTGTTGCTATAATGATTGATTTTTCTTTGAGTTCTCTTTCACATTCAAAGATAAGACCGTCAATCATAGCGGCATGTCCTCTTACAATACCTGACAGCATTGCATCTATTGTATTTTTGCCAATGGCAGTTTCGGGTGCTTCAATATTGAGTTTTGGCAGTTTTGAAGTTTTGGAGCTTAATGCCTCCGCTTGAATTTTCATACCTGCGGTAATAATACCGCCTATAAATTCATTATTTTTATTAACTATATCAAAAGAAGTTGCGGTTCCGAAATCCACTACAATGGCAGGAACAGTGTATAAACTTGCTGCGGCGCATGCGTTTGCTATTCTGTCTGCTCCTATTTGAGAGGGGTCATCTGTTTTTAACTTTATATTGGTTTTTATTTTATGCGAAACGATTAGAGAATTAATGCCGAGATATTTTTTTAGTGCAGTGTCCATTCTTTCGGTTAATTGGACAACAACACTTGATATTACGGCATAATTCAGCTTGTCTTCAGTCAGAGCTTCCTTTAAAAGGTTTTTTATAAATACTCCGTATTCATCCTCCGTTCTTGTAATCTCTGTTGACAAGCGCCAGGAGTGAATTAAAACATCATCTTTAAATAACCCTAGAGTTGTATTTGTATTTCCTATATCTATAGCAAGAAGCATAATAATTATCTCCTTATTTATTCTACCAAAAACATATTTTATGCTACAATCAGAATATAATTTACTTAGGTTGGAGCGGAAAAATGATTGATTTATTAATGCAGAGTTTTCAAATAAAAGCAATGGGGTTTTTTGAAGCTGTTATGCTTATTTGTTTCGGAGCAAGCTGGCCTTTTGCTATTATAAAAACATATAAGACAAAGAATGTTAAAGGTAAAAGCCGTTTATTTTACAGTTTAATAATTATCGGATATATTTGCGGCATGATTAATAAAATACTGAATTCTATGGATATCGTTTTTTGGCTTTATGTATTAGACTTAATATTAGTAAGTACCGATTTTGTACTTCTTCTGAAATACAGAAACAGAGAGGAATAAAATATAAATATGAATAAACGCAGTTTAATGTCCCTTATATTATTTTTTTCAGCAGTATTTTTTACGACTGTTCCGGCAAATGCTGTTTCTACAATTGTAAATAAAGATGTAAATGCACAGGTTGCCGTGGAAGAAGATGATATTAAGAGCGAAGAAACGGACATTATAAATAAAGTAACTTTTAGAGAAATATTTAAAAAATCTCCCGAAGCTCAAATAAACAGTTTCTTCAAAAAATATAATAAATATTCATCTAAGAATGACATTGAAAAATTAAAGACTATGTATGCTGATGAATATGTAAATAATGATGGATTTAACAAAGAAACTGTATTTAAGTTAATGGCAACAGCTTCTGATGCGTATAAAGAAGTTAAATATACAACTGATATCCTTAGTATTAAAACAGACGGAAATTATGCGGTTGTAAAAGCTCATGAAATTGCGACCGGCGAAACTGCAAAAGCTATAAAGAAATTGAATGACACCGGAAGCATTGTTTCAGATATTTATTATACCGATTATTTGGTAAAACGTGATAATAAATGGCAGATATCGGCAACCGATGTAACTTATGAAAAAGTTGATTTAAAATACGGCGAAGCGAAAAAAATGAATGTTGATGTTACGGCGCCTGATTGTGTACCAGAAGGTTCTGAGTATGAAGCTTTAGTGAAAATAAATTCTCCTGATGGGGTTTTTGTTGTCGGGTCTATTGTAAATGAGCAAATTGTTTTTCCTCAAATTGAAGAAAAAGATGTTTACCGTTCTATAAAAAATGATGAACTTGCAAGAGTATTAAGTGCTAATAAAAATAAACATAATGAATATGCAACAATTTCAATTGCAATTACAAGAGCGCAGGTAGAGCCGCCCTCCGTTGTGTTAAATATGACGGGCATGGCTTTTGTAATGAAAAGAATAAATGTACTTTCTGTTGATAATGGTTTAATTACCGAGAAGGAGGATTTAAATGAACAAGCAGCAAAGAAGACTAAAAAATCAAAAAAATAGTCAGCCTCTAATTGATTTTTTTATGATTGTAAAGTACTTCGGATTATGGATACTTTTTGCTCTGATATGCTATGGTATTAAGGCAATTGTAATGGCGGCTTTTCAAGCTTCACCCACAAATCAGGTAGGAAATGGAATCTTAACTTTATACGAAGTTCATAATACAGGTGCTGCTTTTAATTTATTTGCAGGTCATCAAGAGATGATTATTACGGCATCTCTTTTTGCTGTTGCGATTTTAACTTTTATTGTTTTAATTGCTTCATCAAAATTATCTCAAACATCAGTGTCTGCAATGGCTTCATTAAGTGCTGGTATTACAATGAATATGATTGAACGCATACATTTAGGTTATGTAATTGACTATATACATTGTGAATTTTTACCGGCTTTTCCGGTCTTTAACTTCCCGGATATTATGATAGTTGTTGGAGCTGTTTGTTTAATTCTTTCTTTATTTACAAAAAGATAGGTCTTTTTAAATGACTAAAAAATATATTTTCAGTGTCCAATCTTTAAGTGAACCTTTAAGACTGGATACTTTTTTATCAGAAATCGAAATTTTTTCTTCACGCTCTCAAGTTCAAAATTTAATAAAGAAAAATCAAGTTTTTGTTAACGGAGAAAATAAAAGAGCTTCTTTCCTTGTCAAAAATGATGATGAAATAGAAGTTTTTTTAAGCGAAGAATTGTTTTTAATTATTCAAGGAGAGAACATTCCTTTAGATGTTATTTATGAAGATGAAGATATTTTGGTTGTAAATAAGCCGAAAAAAATGCTTACTCATCCGACAAACAAGGAAGTAACCGGTACTCTTGTAAATGCGTTATTGTACAGGTACGGTTATGAAGGGTTATCGGATATTAACGGAGTCATGCGTCCGGGTATTGTCCACAGGTTAGACAGGAATACTTCAGGACTTTTAATGGTTGCAAAAAATAATACGGCACATGAATTTCTTGTAAAACAAATAAAGGAAAAAACTGCAAAACGACAATATTTGGCTATAGTACACGGCAATTTTGAAAAAAATGAAGGAACAATTAATTTTCCTATCGGCAGAAATCCGTTAAAACCTGAAAAAATGGCGGTTATTGAAGGCGGAAAGCCATCTGTAACGCACTACAAGGTATTGGAATTATTCAAAGGGTTTTCTTATTTGGAACTTACACTTGAAACAGGAAGAACTCATCAAATAAGAGTACACATGAGCTATATATCACATCCGTTGGTTAATGATACTTTATATAATAAAATCCCGTTTAAAGTAAATACGACAGAGCAGGTTTTGCAGGCATATAAGCTTAAATTTGCCGCTTTAAGAAATGGTGATATAATTGAACTTGAAATACAACCTGATAAAGATATTGAAAAAGTTTTAAAATATTTAAGGAGCATTGCAAAATGAAGAAAAATATATTTTATACCGTAATAGATGCAATATTATTTTTATTAATATTGTACGTGCTTATAGTAAATTATAAATTGAATACTGCTTCACGGTTTGGTATAGCGTTTGACGGAACTATAGTAAATTTAAGTACGTTTTTTGTAATACTGCTTATATATATTTTTGGTGCATTTTCAGGATTTGTTTATTCGGCGGTTTTGGGTTTAAGATACAAAGACCAGATTGAATTTTATGCACGCAAAAATGAAAAACTTTCACAGCAAAATGAAATAGATACAGATGATAAAGAAGCTCTTCAACGAAAGATAGCAACACTTGAAATTGCACTGGATAACGCATTAAAAAATAAAGAGTAATTAAATCTTAATTTTGGTAAAGAAAAAGCTTCTGATATTGTTGACATTGCATTTTGCTTGTAGTATCACTATAGAATAATAATAAGAAAGCGGGTGGCTTTGTTTGTGCTGAACAACTATTCGCAGTGTAAATTAATTCACAAGGAGAAAATATGCCAACAATAGCACAGTTAGTACGTAAAGAACGTCAAAAAACAACTGATAAGACTAAATCGCCGGCGTTAACAAATTGCCCTCAAAGAAGAGGTGTTTGTACAAGAGTTTATACAACAACTCCTAAAAAACCTAATTCTGCACTTAGAAAAGTAGCAAGGGTAAGATTAACAAACGGATTTGAAGTTACTTCATATATACCCGGTATCGGACACAATTTGCAGGAACACTCTGTTGTATTAATTAGAGGCGGAAGGGTAAAGGACTTACCGGGTGTCAGATATCACATCGTTAGAGGTACATTGGATACAGCAGGTGTCGCAAACAGAGCTAAATCAAGATCTAAATACGGCGCTAAAAGAGCTAAAAAGAAATAAGAAAGGCGATTTATATAATGTCAAGACGTAGTAAACCTGCAAGAAGAATACCGGCTCCCGATGCTGTTTATAATAGTGTTGATATTTCAAGCTTTATTAACAGATTAATGAGACGTGGTAAAAAATCACTTGCAGAAAGAATATTTTATTCAACTTTAGAAAATTTAAAAACTAAATCAAAAGATGAACCTTTGGAAGTATTTAAAAAAGCTTTAACAAATGCTACTCCTTTATTAGAAGTTAAAGCAAGAAGAATAGGCGGTTCTACATATCAGGTTCCTATTGAAGTTAAAGCGGACAGAGGCATGGTGCTCGGTTCAACATGGTTAATTGAAGCGGCTAAAAAACGCAGCGGAAAATCTATGATTGAAAAATTAACTAATGAATTAATGGATGCTTCTAACGGTATCGGTGCTGCTTGCAAAAAGCGTGAAGATACTCACAAAATGGCAGAAGCAAATAAAGCGTTTGCTCATTACAGATATTAATCTTCATAATTTATATGTTATATCCAAATACGAGAGCTTTTAGCTCTCGTATTTGTTGTAAGAATAAATTGTCCGAACAAATTTTCACGATAAGCCGAAGGCGTGAGTAAAAATTTGAGTGTGGCAACTTTAAAAGGTGAGCATTTTGACGGCGGCAGAATGCGACACTAGATTAGATAAGGTATTAAAAATCATATTTGATTAGGTGCTTCCATCACTTTTATTTTTTATAGGTTTTTGCATTGAGTTTTGTTGTATGGGTTTTTGAACTGGTTTTTGAATATTTGCAGCAGCTGCGGGTTTTTTAATGCCGCTTCCGTAGTTGTAAGCAAAACCTTTATAGTTATATCCGAATCCGTTGTAATTGTAGCCGCCGGTTCCCGTTATTCTTCTGTAATAAGGTGTAATTATATATGTAGGATAATAATAAGGTACATACGGATAGTAATATAGACCGTTTATATTAATTTCTGACGTATTTTGCTCTGTAGTTTCCTGATTTGATGAATTATTATTATACGGCAGTTCCTCATTTGTATATAAAATACCCGAATTTGACGTTATATCATTTCCTGAACTCAAACTTTGAACATACATGTTATCAGCGTATGAACTTTGATAAAATCCTGCTGAATATAATAATATACTTGAAATTAATAAAATAAATAATAGTTTATTATTCATTTAGACCTTTCTTGTTATAAAAAACGAAAAATATATACTAAATGTTCATTTTATCTGTAATTTTGGAATTGAAGCGGAACATCGTAAGATTCTTCTTTTTCTCTTAATAATTTAATAACCGACTGCAAATCATCTTTGTCTTTACCTGAAACTCTCACTTGTTCACCTTGAATTGAGGCTTGTACTTTTAATTTTGTATTTTTTATATCTGCAACAATTTTTTTTGCAAGTTCCTGCGTAAGACCTTTTTTTAAATTAAATACTTGTCTTACGTTGCCGCCGAGTGCATTTTCAACGGTTTGAGCATCAAGTATTTTTATGCTTAAATTTCTTTTTATCATTTTAGATTGAAGAATATCTAAAATATTACGCAGTTTCATTTCGTCATTTGTTGTAATTGTAATGGATTTATCTGTATCAAGCACAACGTCGGAATCTGAACCTTTAAGGTCAAATCTGCTGTTTAGTTCTCTTTTAACCTGATCAACCGCATTAACCAGTTCTTGTTTATCAAATTCAGATACAATATCAAAACTGCAATCTTTAGCCATAAAAAACTCCTCTTAGTGTAATAATATTATTATACAATATATTATATATATTTTACAAAGGGGATTTGAGGTTCTAGAAGAAAAATTTATTCTTTAACGTGTTCAAGTGCGTATTCAAGGATTTTTTGAACGTGATTATCATCAAGTGAATAATACACGTTTTTACCTTTTTTTTGGGTTCTTACTAATTTAGCCATTCTTAAAACTTTTAGTTGATGAGAAATTGCAGATTTTGTCATATCCAGCAGAACCGCTAAATCCCCCACGCACATTTCGCTTTCTTCTAATGCCCATAATAGCTGTATTCTGGTGCCGTCGCCCATTACCTTAAAAAAATCGGACAACTCATAAAGCTTTTTTATATCAGGCATGTTGAATTTAACTTTGTTAACTATTTCAATATTTACAGCTTCGCAGTCCGATTTTTTATTTTCCATGGATTTTCCCTTCCCCTTGCACACACATTTATTATGTATGAATAATTGCTCAATTGTCAAACTTTTGTAAAGTTTTGTATGATATGTATTGACAGTTGAACAATTAATCAACTATACTAATAATATAGTTGAACAGTTATTCAATTGAGGTTAAAATTATTATGTGTAATCACTGCTGTGAACATTCAAATCATCATTCTGAAGAAGTAAACGGGCATGAACATGAGCATAATCATGGCAGTGGAGCCGGCATAAACAATCTTTACAGAGCAGGCATTGCCGCCGTTATCGTCGCTGTTTTAATGTTGTTAAGCACAGATAAAATTTTAAATTTTGTATTATATTTGGCGGCTTATTTAATAGCAGGAGTCGATGTTGCGGCTTCGGCGGTCAAAAATATATTAAAAGGAAATTTTTTTGATGAAAATTTCCTTATGAGTATAGCTGTAATCGGGGCTTTTTGCATAGGTGAGTATCCGGAAGCTGTCAGCGTTATGGTTTTGTATCAAATTGGAGAATTTTTGCAGCATAAAGCGGTTGATAAATCACGTAAATCGATTTCCGAGTTAATGGATATAAGACCTGAATATGCAAATATTGAGGAGGACGGTATTTTAATCCAAAAAAATCCCGAAGAAATTGCAGTTAATGATGTAATAGTTGTCAAAGCGGGTGAGAAAATACCTTTAGACGGAACTGTAAAAGAAGGAAGTTCTTTTATTGATACATCTTCATTAACGGGAGAAAGTACTTTAAAAGAAGTAAAGCGGGGGGATGAGGTTCTAAGCGGCAGTGTAAATAAAAATGGTGTTTTAAAGATTATTGTAAATAAATTGTATAAAGATTCTGCGGTTTCTAAAATATTGGAATTAGTAGAGAATGCGGCTTCAAAGAAGTCTAAAACCGAGAGTTTTATTACAAAATTTGCAAAATTCTATACTCCGATAGTTGTAATATGTGCTGTTTTGATAGTTTTAATCCCTCTGATTTTTACGGGGGTTCAAAATGTCAATATTTGGATAGAAAGAGCATTAACATTTCTTGTAATATCGTGTCCTTGCGCACTTGTTATATCTGTTCCGTTAACATTTTTCAGCGGAATTGGTGCGGCTTCAAGACTCGGAATACTCATAAAAGGAAGCAGTTATATTGAGAAGCTTGCTTCACCTGATTGTGTTGTTTTTGATAAAACGGGAACTCTTACGAACGGGTCATTTAAAGTTACGGATATTATTCCTGAAGGAGGAACAAGTAAGGAGGAATTACTTGAGATTGCGGCATACGCAGAAAGTTATTCAAATCATCCGATAGCACTATCCGTAAAAGAAGCTTACGGAATTTTGACAGATAATTCAAGGATATCAAATGCCGTTGAAATTGAAGGCAGCGGAGTAAAAGCAGAGATTGACGGTAATATTGTTTTAGCGGGAAATAAAAAGCTGACGGATAAATTTAATATTTCTGTACCTGTTGATGAGGAGAATGGGGGAACCGCCGTTTATATTGTAAAGAATAATGTTTATACAGGGAAATTAATAATTTCTGACGGGATAAAGTCGGAGGCTTATCAGACAATAAGCAGTTTGCAAAGAATTAATATAAAGACGGTTATGTTAACGGGTGATTCAATACAAAACGCAAGAGAAGCGGCAGAGAAGTTAAAGATTGATAAATACTATGCTTCGCTTTTGCCCAAAGAAAAGGTTAAAAAGACAGAAGAATTAATGGATATAAAACCCCGGGGAAAAAGTATTATATTTGTCGGTGACGGGATTAATGATGCACCTGTTTTAATGAGGTCGGATATAGGTATTGCAATGGGCGCATTAGGTTCGGATGCTGCGATAGAGGCTGCTGATGTTGTTATAACGGATGATAATCCTTTAAAGATATATACTGCAATAAGAATATCAAAAAGAACAATTCAAATTGCGAATCAAAATATTATTTTTGCAATAGGGATAAAGTTATTATTTTTAGTTTTAGGAGGTTTAGGCTTGATGACAATGTGGGGTGCCGTTTTTTCAGATGTCGGCGTAACCCTGATTGCCGTATTGAACTCACTTAGAAATTTAAAAGTTGTAAAAGAATAGTTATGTCAATGTATAACGAGGTTTTTGGATATTTATGAGAAATATGACTTAAAATAGTAAAAATCAAGTCTTGTATTGGTTATAAAACCATTTATGTATAAGGAAAATCCCCCCCCTGCATATCGATTTAATTCATGATTAAAT
>JAJQHF010000019.1 GCA_021199975.1 Candidatus Gastranaerophilales bacterium | reverse complement strand
ATTTAAAGCATTATGATGAATTTATTCTCTCTCATAATAAGACCAATAAAACTTTGGATTTTATTGCAAAATATAGCTTTGGTCTGTTTTTTATTCACTGGTACATATTTTTTGCTTATAAACAATTATTTCCACTGTCATCAGAAATTTTAATTCAATCCGGCAGATATTTTGAACTTGCAATCCTTCTGATTGTAAGATTTTTAACGGTAGCTTTTATTTCCGCCCTTATATTGTTTGTTTGTAAATCTATATTGTTGAAAATTAATAAAGAAATTAATACAAGAAAGTTTATAGGAGTATAATAAAATTTTTTCTCACAACTTTCAGCCTCTGCCGGTAATCCGCTTTTCAAATCTGACCTAAGGTGTGTGAAATACAGACTGTGTACGGAACAGCACACAACCTGTATTGAAACCGTTCCAAGGAGTAATTCAAAGTTTGTATTATTTAAAGGAAATCGATCCTGTTCATTACAACAAATTAATAGAGATACTCTTTTATTCTGTTGCTTTTTATTCGCTAGTCTAATATGTGCTTAAAATAGGACGTATTTGTGTATTAAATATTATTTGCATATCATATATCCCATGGCCGATGAATAATAACTAGAACCGGAAGCAAACCCACTAATATAATAACCGTAGCTATTAGGTTGAATATAAGCATACCCTTTACCGGTACACTTAAAATACACAGATGTGACAGACTTTCGAACAGCAACATAACAATAATTAGTACAAAAAGAAGATGTATATGAGTAACCATTTGCATCTTTACAAGTAAATTGCACTCCATAGTATGGTATAATATATACGCTACAGGTACCGCTATAGGCTGCTATAAGAAAACTATCCTCTGAATCTAAAGTATCATTATAAACAGCAAGTATTTCATCATCCGATAAACTGTCAATATTGACAGTTTTCCCGCCGCTTAAAATTATTTCATTATTTTCCATATCCACAGTATTATAGTTAATATCTAAAATTTGCTGTTCTGTAAGATGAACAGATTTATTATTTATATCTAAATTTTGACTGCCATAAATCACATCATCATAAATTTCCTGAACTTTATCATCAGATAAATTATTAACATCCATTCCGTTCAAGACTGAAATTTCTTCACTTTTACTGTCGACAGTATCACTGCATAACTCTAAAATTTCTTCATCACTCAAAAAATCAACATCAACACCTGATATATCCATTTTTTCTCCTTTTTATTGTCAAATTTTGAGCAGTTCAAAAGAAAAATATAAATATACTTTGCTTTTGTAATGAACAAAATTTATGAATAAAGTTCACCTCTTAACAATTTTTATTGTATTAAATTATATCATTTATTATTACATTAATTCATTTAATTTTCAATACTGAGATAAACATATTTATTAAATTTTTAACAAATAAATATAATTCTAAATGAATACATGGAGAAACTCAGATGATTATTAACGACTTAAAAAAAATATTATTAGATGTAAATATAAATTTAACCGAGTTATCTCAAGCATTATCAAAACGTTTAAATAAGCCTTATTCAATGCAGAATTTGTCAAACAAACTAAGAAATGAAACAATAACTCACCGTGAAATGTTGATTATTGCAGATATTTTAGGCTATGAGTTGAAATTTATTCCAAAAGAAAAAAATAAATACAATTAAATATCGCATTCAATCTTTTATTTTGATTAACGGGAGAATAAAAAAAAATACAATAGATGTTATTATGTTCAAAAATTAAGAAAAGATAATGGACAAAATAATATTAATAACATCTGTAATGTTTTTAGCTGCTGTAACATCAAGTAAACTTGCGGGTAAATTCGGAGTGCCTTCTCTTCTTATTTTTATTACGGTAGGAATATTATTCGGTTCTGACGGTATAGGAAGCATTTATTTTGACAATTACTATACAGCGCAGTTTATAGGTATAATTGCACTTGTATATATACTTTTTATGGGTGGTTTAAGCGTAAACATGAAGGAAGTAAAACCTGTTGTAGGAAGCGGAATAATACTTGCTACGATAGGAGTCCTTATCACAACCGTTATTACGGGATTTTTAGGTCATTATTTTTTAGATTTAAATTTTAAAGAATGCCTGCTTTTAGGCGCAATTGTTTCTTCTACTGATGCGGCTGCGGTGTTTAGCATTTTAAGGTCTAAAGATATAAATTTAAAGAAAAATCTAAAACCTCTTTTAGAATTTGAATCGGGTTCAAACGACCCTATGGCTGTATTTTTAACTATATCAGCCGTTTCACTCATTACAGGAGAAATAACATCTTATTATGATTTAATTTTTATGTTTTTTAAACAAATGATACTTGGCATTATTTTTGGATTTGTTATCGGAAAAGCGGCAGTTAAGCTTATAAATAAAATAAGATTGGAATATAACGGATTATATGTTGTTCTTACAACTGCTATTGTTGCGTTTGCATATTCTCTTCCGCCTGTTATAGGAGGTAACGGGTTTATGAGCGTATATGTATGCGGATTAACAATGTCTGCTTCAAAATTTGTACATAAAAGAATGCTTACAAATTTCCATGACGGCATTGCATGGCTTATGCAGATAATAATGTTTTTAATGCTTGGGCTTTTAGTTTTTGTAAAGAATTTGTATTATGTTATAAAACCCGCATTAATAATTACTCTTATTCTTGTATTTATAGCAAGACCTATAGCTGTATTTATATCAATGATTGGGTTTAAAGAGAGCTTTAAAGAAAAATTGTTTATTTCATGGGTCGGTTTAAGAGGAGCCGCCCCCATTGTTCTTGCAACATTTCCTTTACTTGCCGGAATAAATCATTCACACGAAATTTTTAACATAATATTCTTTGTTGTAATTGTATCAGTTGTAATTCAAGGTACAACAATTCCGCTGACAGCCAAGCTGTTAAATGTTGATGCACCTGCATCCAAAAATATTAATTCTCCGATTGAGTTTGAAGCGGGTGAAAGCGACAAAAAATTATTCGAATTTCAAATCGAATGCCATGCGCCTGCAGTAAATAAAGCTCTTAAAGATTTAATTCTTCCTAATGACACTTTAATTACAATGATTTCAAGAGGCAGCGACTACCTTATTCCTTCAGGAAATACGATTTTTGAAGAATGTGACATTGTTTTTATATTTTCGGATTATTCAAATGAAGATAAATTGAAAGAAATTTTCGACAAAGCTTCTTAGTTATTTGATTTTAACTTGTATTTATACAAAACGGCAAAGCAGATTACAGACACAAAAAAAGCTGTGAATTCCGACACTTTATAGCTTAAATTAAATCCTATATGAGAATTAAGAATAAATGAAACGGTTATAAATATATAAAATAATCCCGGTAAAAGAGTCATAAAATAATTTTTCTTATTTTTATATAAATAAACCGTTGCATATAAAAATGTGGGAACTGCGATTAATTGATTTACAAAATTAAAATATCTCCAAACAAGTGTAAAACTTCCATCATTTGTTTTAGCCCAATATATTATGCCTATAATAAAAGCGGCAATAGGAATAATTATAATCAGTCTGTTTTTGATTTTAGATTGATTTAAGTTAAAAGCATCTCCTATAATCATTCTTAAACCCCTTAATGCAGTATCACCCGACGTAACGGGAAGAATTACCACTGCAAAAGTAACAATAAAAGCAAGAAAGGGAAAAACAAAAACATCAGCGATTGTATTTATAACATTTACACTGCCTGTTATATTTTCAGGCACCAGATTAAGGGAATACACATGCATTGCACCTGCCGCCCAAATCATGGCTATTAATGATTCAAGGCACATCATTCCGTAAAATACTTTTCGCCCTTCTTTTTCATCTTTTAATGTTCTTGAAATAATTGTAGATTGAGTGGAATGAAACCCGGAAAGCAGTCCACAGCTGACTGTCATAAAGAATACCGGTATTATATGAGCCTTCGACGGATGAAGGTTTATATTTAAGAAATCAATATTTTGAAGATTTACTCCTTTGATAAAAAATCCAAGCATAACCAAACCTGTTCCCAATAAAAGAAGCAGCCCGAAAAAAGGATACAATCTGCCTATTATTTTATCAATCGGAAATAATGCCGCAATAATATAATACAGTGCAATTATTAAATATATGTTTAATATAACAGGATTTTTAATTGAAAAATCCGACTGATTAAAAAGTCTTTCAGCCGTTAAATCGCCTGCCGTATAAACAAAAACCGAAGCAAGAAGCAAAAGCATGACGGAAACAACCACAATAAAGAATATAAAACAGTTTTTACCTAAATATTTTTTTATAAGCTCTGTTATCTGTGCACCGTTATTTCTTACTGAAAGCATACCGCTGAAATAATCATGGACTCCGCCCATAAAAATACAGCCTAAAGGTATAAGGATAAAAGCAACAGGACCGAACAGTATTCCTTGAATTGCCCCTAAAATAGGGCCTAAACCGGCTATATTTAAAAGATGTATAAGCATGTTTTTATTTACGGATAAAGGAATAAAGTCCACTCCGTCATTTATTTTTACGGCAGGAGTCTCCTCTTCTGTTATTCCAAACTGCTTCTCCGTATATTTTGAATACAGAATATATCCGGCAAATAATATTATTAATCCCAGTACAAAAGTTAACATTTTTAGATTATAACATATCTGACAAATTAGCGGCTTTTGTTAAGAATTGCTTTTACCTGTTCGCAGTCCTGAATTATTAATCCCGCTTCTGATGAAAGATTGTTAAATTCTTTATATAAATCAAAATAATATTCAGGCACTGTTATATCCCGTGTGTATTTATACTTTTCATAATCGAAATCCAAACGGATATTTTTTATATCGAGTTCTTTTACCAATTTTACGAAATTTGATAATTCTGTTATATTATCGTTTACTCCGTCAACAAGAATATATTTTAAAGTAATATTGTTCCTGGCATTGTCCGAGGCAGCTATATAATTTTTTAAATTATCAACAACTTTATCAAAACAATCAACCTGCTTGATTGTTTTATAAGTTTCTCTTGAAGAAGAATCCAAAGAAATAAGAAGTCTGCATTTATTCTGAACGAATGCGTTTTCAATAGATTTACAATATTTTATACCGGATGTAAGTATTTCAATTTGGCTGTTTAAATAATTCAACAGCAGAGAAAGCAAGTCTTCAAATTCGGGAGATATTGTAATTTCGCCGCCTGACATATAAACCATTGCATTTTTTGAAAGAATTTCTTTATCAATCAGCTCTTTTACAAGAGGAAGAACTTTATATCTGAAACCACGGTCTATATAACCGTATGTACAGTATGTACATCTTGCATTACAAGACATATTGTTATGAAAATACATTCTGTCTATATAATTATTAAATTTATCTACAGGTAAATTTTGGTAATATGAATTAATCTCACAGCAGCCTTCACAGCACTTAGGGGGCATTTCTTTAGAAAAGATGGAATTAATATGACTTATAAGCTTTTTTCTTTCCCCGTAAACATAAGACCAATCAACCTTTTCACCTTTATAATCAGGGTAGAATACGGGTCCTGAAATATTTGTACAACAAGCTCTAATTTCATCATAAAAAAAATGAATTGAATGCTTCATAAAAGGACAATTTAGATATTTATCTTTTTTAAATATTTTTTCAAGCATTATAAAACCTTTATTTTCTGCCTGTTTGAAAGATATTCGATATGTTCTTTCTTGATAACTTCACCGGGGATTAAAACGGGGATACCCGGGGGATAATCGGCTATAAGTTCCATCACAACTCTTGAAAGAGCATATTTAATGTCAACTTCTTTGCAGGGTTTACCCCAAACTACAGACGGGGTGTATCTTACTCTTGGTTCAATTTCAGGAAAATGTTTTGCTGAATTTTCTGTTTGTGAAATTTTAATATTATTTGCACACAAATCAAACAATACTTTTTCAAGCTTTTTTAACTTTGCTTTAGTCGTTCCTATGCCGAATAAAAACATAACGGATTTTTCGTTCGCCAATTCGCATTCTGTTTTGTATTTGTCATATAAAATGTCCGACAACTCTTTTCCTGAAACATTTGTAACTTTAATAAGAAGTTTTGTAATATCGTTATTATATGAATATACACTTAAATTAGGTATTGTTTTTAATGTTCTTATAAGGCGGTTAATATTTTTAACCAATTCATGAATATGTAATCTGCCCTTTTGTGAATTTAAATAATCAATTGAGGCTTCTATATTTACCAGTAACGGATAAGAAGGGGAGGTTGTGGTTATTAAATTAAGTGATTGTTGAACTTTTTTAGGATTTATGGAGGAATCCTTATTTATATGAAGAAGCGCAGAAGGATTTAAAGCACCTGCCGTTTTATGCAGCGACTGAATAACAATATCAGCACCCTGCAGTAAAGAAGGAGTTCCTATTGATTTATTATAGTTCCATAATGCGCCGTGCGCTTCATCTACAATTAATATAACATTATATTTTTTACAAACACCCGAAATTCTGTATACATCAGACATTACACCCTCATAGGTAGGATTTGTCATAATAAAAGCTTTAATATCTTTATTCTTTTCAAAAATTTCTTCTAAATAATCAAGATTAATAGTTTCATAAATATCCCATTCTTCATTATATTCAGGTAAAATCCAAACAGGCACGGCACCTGTTAAAACCAAGCCGTTATAAACAGATTTATGACAATTTCTTGCAATTAAAACTTTATCATTTCTGTTAAGTACGGCAAGCATTGCGGCAATTACACCTGAAGTAGAGCCGTTGGTAAGAAAAAACGTTGACTTTGAACCGTAAATTAATGCGGCATTATCCATAGAGGATTTTATAATGCCTGTAGGATTAGAAAGGCAGTCAAAACCATCCATTTCGGAATAATCGCATTTAAAAAATTTCCTTCCGAGCATTTTTAAAGATAACGGCGCCGCAAAGTCACCTTGTCCGTGTGAAGGTGTCGTATATTGCGTTATATTGGTCTTTCTGTACTTTTCTATAAAATTTACAATTGACATACTTTTTTTATTATAAAATGAAATAATAAAATTTGATATTTTATTAAAATATATAAATAAATTTCGGGGTGTTATGGATTATACGGAAGCAAAATTAAAAGCGGAAGAACTGAGAAATCAGATAAAGGTGAATAATGAAGCCTATTATGTTTTTGACTCACCCCAAATAACAGATTTTGAATATGATGAACTTTTCAGGGAATTAAAGAAAATAGAAGAAGAATACCCTGATTTAATTACAAAAGACAGTCCCACTCAAAAAGTAGGAGATAATATTTCAAAGGAATTTAAGGAAATACGGCACAATTACCGATTATACAGTCTTGATAATTCCAACAACTATGATGATTTAAAAAAATGGTACGAAAGAGTAAAAAAAGAATATATTAATGAGCCTGAATTAGAGCTTGTGACGGAACTTAAAATAGACGGCTTATCCTGCGCTTTATCGTATGAAAACGGCATTTTATCTCTTGGTGCGACAAGAGGAAACGGAATTATAGGCGAAAATATAACGGAAAATATAAAAGAAATAAAAAGTATTCCACAAAAATTGTCAAAACCCATAAATATAGAAGTCAGAGGAGAGGTATACATGCCCGTATCTTCTTTTGAAAGACTTAATGAAGAAAATATTGAAAACGGGATAAAAGAATTTGCAAATCCGAGGAATGCGGCAGCAGGCTCTTTAAGACAATTGGACGCAAAAATTACGGGCAGACGTGATTTGCATTTTTTTGCATATACCGCAATTTTAACAGGAGAAAACAGCCTTTTTAAAACTCATGAACAGGCATTAAAACTTCTCGGCGAGTTGGGGTTTGAAGTGAATCCGAATTACAAACTTGTTAAAGGAATTAATGACGTAATAAAACTATGCGGATATTGGGAAAATGAAAGATTTAACCTTAATTATGCAACTGACGGCATGGTTATAAAAATAAATGATATATCAAAACAAAATGAACTGGGATTTACGTCAAGAGCGCCAAAATGGGCAACAGCTTTTAAATTTCCGCCCGAAGAAGTTTGGACAAAATTAAATAATATTGAACTAAGTGTCGGCAAAACAGGGGCGGTAACTCCTATTGCGGAATTAGAACCTGTTCAGCTTGCGGGGTCAACCGTTAAAAGAGCAAGTCTGCACAATTTTGACGAAATACAAAGGCTTCAAATAAATATAGGCAACCGAGTTTTAATAAAAAAAGCAGCCGAAATAATTCCAAAAGTTATAAGAAAACAAGAGAATGAAGATTTTGGAGTATACAAAACACCGGATAAATGTCCCGATTGCCATACTCCTCTTGTAAAACCGGAAGGGGAAGTTGCGCTATACTGCCCTAACAGTTTAAAATGCCCTTCTCAAATCAAAGGACGAATTGAATACTGGGCTTCAAAAGAAGCTATGGATATAGACGGAATAGGAAGTTCTATTGTTGAAAAACTATATGAAAAAGGTTTAATAAATGATTTTGCCGACCTTTATAAACTCTCAATTGACGATTTTATGACAATTGATTTAATAAAAGAAAAATCTGCCGATAATTTATATAATGCGGTACAAAACTCAAAAAAGCCTTCAATGACAAAGTTTTTAACGGCTCTAAGCATAAAATTGATAGGGAAAGAAACTGCTGATTTAATTGCAAACGAGTTTCCGTCTTTAAACGACATTAAAAATGCAAAAATTGAAGATTTAGTCAAAATAGACGGAATTGGCGAAAAAGCAGCAAAAAGTATTGTTGACTTTTTTGCTGATGAAAATAACAAAACAATACTTAACAAACTTGAAGAATACGGTGTAACCCCTCAAGGAAGTGCTTTTGAGAAAATATCAAATATATTTGAAGGTAAAACTTTCGTCATAACGGGAACTCTCTCTCAGCCAAGGAATATTTTTGAAGAAAAAATTAAAAAATTAGGCGGTAAAACTTCTTCAAGTGTAAGCAAAAAGACATCTTATGTTTTGGCAGGAGAAAATCCGGGTTCAAAATTTGACAAAGCCTCCTCTTTAGGTGTTATAATACTTAATGAAAGGGATTTCAATTTATTATCCGAAGGAAAAAATGTAAATGAATAAAAATTTTAGAGTAATTACCATAAACGGAATTAGAGGTATCTTAACCGTTA
>JAJQHF010000180.1 GCA_021199975.1 Candidatus Gastranaerophilales bacterium | reverse complement strand
ATAGTTAACAAACAGTTTGAATTAACCGTTATTGTTGCTAATGAAAAAGAATTTAACACAAAATTAATTGAAGTAGAAACAAATGAACAATATACGCTGCATTTGCTTGATAGTGCTGTTGGAAATTTTGTTGGCAAGATTAAGGATGAATATGACAAAATTATAAATGATATTATACAAAATTGCTGTGACAGAGATGTTTTTAAAAGCAATATAACACTTGAATTAATTGATTATATAAATAAGAAATACGGTGATAAATTGGAATATCTTTGGGAAAAATTTCCAAATAATGCAATAGTAAGAAGAAAAGATAATTCTAAGTGGTACGCTGCATTTTTAACCGTTCCAAAAGAAAAACTCGGGTTAGATAGTAAAACAGTTGTTGAAATTATTGATTTGAGAGCAGAAAATGTTGAAAGGAATATTGACAACAAAAATGTCTTTGCCGGATATCATATGAACAAAAAACACTGGATTACAATTATTCTTGATGGTTCAGTTTCATCTCAAATAATAAAAGTTAAAATTGATAAAAGTTATACACTTGCAAAAACTTAGGGAAATTATTATACGTATTTTTTTTAAATGTACAACCAAGTTTAAAAAGCATTTTAAATTGATAAAAAAAATCGACTTAATAATTAAAGCAGTGTTCCAATTTTATCCACTCAAGCTAATGCGTGTCTGTTATTCATGCGATTTTAGAAAAATGTCTGCCGGGCATATTTTTTTCACCCGACAGACATTTTATGTTTATAAATTATTCTTCTTTGTTTTTTTAAATATTTATTTAGCTTTGTTATAAATTCAATGTATCATAAACCTTGGCAACAATTTTCCATTCACCGTTAATTTTATTTAAATTTAAAATATCTGTAAATTTGTAACCATGCCAGTTGTCTTCAATTACTCTAACAACGGCAATGGTTTTTTCTAAAGCTAAAACATCTGTTCGTGCAATATAATCATCATTGCAAGCACCCATTTTATCAATTGTTTCATAGAATAATTGAATTGAACCAGCCTGATATTCTTTTTCATTTAATTGCCCGAAAAATACAGCTTTTTCATAAAAATATGGTTTTACAATTTCACTGTTTCCATTTTTCACAGCTTCAATAAATTTTCCTGCAACAGCTTCAACCGCATTAAATTCCTTAATATCATCTCTCATTTTTTAATCCTTTCATTTTTATATAAATTATGTTAAATTACTATGGGAAATAATTCAAGTACGGTAATAAAGGTAACTGTAAAATGGAAGAAAAAGATTGTTTAAAAAGTGTTGAAAACTTCGACAAAACAGGATTTAATTATACAATGTCGCAAATTACGGGAAGATATAAATTAACGGTTCTTTATGCAATTTACAGACACGAAGTTATAAGATTTAATAAACTGCAGCGATATTTGAATATCCTGTCTCATAAGACTTTAAGTAACACACTAAAAGAACTTGAAAATAACAACTTAATTATAAAAAAAGATTATCGGCAAATACCGCCAAAAGTTGAATATTCGCTATCCGAAAAAGGAAAATCTTTTATTCCTGTTCTCTATGCTATGTGTGAATGGGGAGAGAAATTTCTAAAATAATAACAGTTATTTTATTTTTCTAAACTGTCTTTGATTTTTGAGATAAATAAATCAACGGTTTTAGAGGGATGTTTTGCGTAAATTATTCCGTAAGGAATTTTATAATCCCATTCCATTGGAATTGTTACAATAGATGGGTGAACATCTTTCCAAATATCCAATGTTTCCATAATACAGCCCATTTGCTCGCATTCATTAAAAATACTTGTATCGTAAAAATGCGGGGAATCTAAAATTGTAATTTTCGGGTGTTTTGTGTTAATCTCATTTCTTAAACTGTTTAATACAGGCGAATCTCCTTGTTTTACGAGTATAATTGTTTCTCCGTTTAAATCATTCCAGCATAGTTTATTTTTTTTAGATAATCTATGCTTTCTTGGAACAGCAATCGCACAATTTCCTTGTTTAATTTGCAAAATATTATAATTTTCTTTCCATGTTAAAGAATCGCATGGACCTGCAAAACAATCAATTGTTTCCCCCAAAGAAGAAAGCATTGTTTCCATCCCAAAAGGAGTATCATCAAAAGGAACAATATGAATTGTTATTGAAGAAGTTCCATCATCTATTTTTGACCATAAATCAACTAACATTTTGCAAGGACGAAGAATAGATGTACCGACTCTAATTACTTGTTTCTTGTTTGCTGAAATCTGTTTTGCTTTTAATACAGCTTGTTTGGAAATTTTCACAATTTTTTTTGCTTCTTTATAAATGATGCGGCCTTGCGAAGTTAATTTTACCCCTTGATTGGTTCTCTCAATCAATTTTGCGCCAATTCGACTTTCAAATTTATTTACTTGATTCATTACAGAAGCCGGAGTTGTAAATAATACTTTTGAAGCCTTTAAAAAGCTCCCTTGCTCTATAACAACAATAAAAGTATTGAGTTCTCGACTATACATATTTGTATCTCGTTTTTAGTTTTTCTAAAAGCGATTTTAACATATTGATATCTTCAATGTCAATGATTTCAAGGTTAAAATATGACTACAACGGAAACTAAAAAACATGATTTATGGCAAAAATTGTTTAATATGAAAGAAAGCGAGGAAATTTTATGAAATACAGAAAACTGAGAGATTTAAAAGTAAGCCCGATTGGAACAGGCTGTATGGGGTTTTCTCACGGTTACGGCGAAGTTCCGGGCAAAGAATATACAATAAATGCAATAAGAAAAGCGCATGATTTTGGCTGCACATTTTTTGATACAGCTGAAGTTTACGGCAGAGAACAATTTTACGAAGGTCATAATGAAGAACTTGTCGGCGAAGCAATTGAACCATTTAGAAAAGATATTGTACTTGCGACTAAATTACACATTGATGAAAATGCTTTAAAAACTACAAAATTATATAACGTTATAAAATCTCATCTTGAAAACTCAATGAAGAGATTAAGAACTGATTATATTGATTTATATTATCTTCATAGACTCAATGAATTTATTCCGGTAGAAGATGTCGCAGGAGTAATGGGACAATTGATAGATGAAGGTATAATAAAAGCCTGGGGTCTGTCGCAGGTTTCCGTTGAAACACTTGATAAAGCTCATAAAGTAACACCCGTCAGTGCAGTTCAAAGCCTTTATTCAATGCTTGAAAGAGATTTAGAAAAAGAAATATTCCCGTATTGCCTTAAAAATAATATTGGCGTTGTGCCGTTTTCACCTATTGCAAGCGGATTTTTATCGGGCAAAGTTACTGCTGATACAAAATTTGAAGGCGATGATGTAAGAAAGTTTGTGCCCCAGTTATCAAAAGAAAATATTATTGCAAATCAGCCTATTTTAGATATTTTAAAGAACATTTCACAAGAAAAAAATGCAACAACCGCACAACTTTCTTAAGCGTGGATGCAGCATAAATACTCGAATGCTGTTCCAATTCCTGGCTCTAAAAATCAAGAAAGAATTTTAGAAAACCTTGGAGCATGGAATGTTGAATTAACTGAAGAAGAATTTTGTGATTTAGAAACTGCACTGAATTCTTGCAAAGTTTACGGGCATAGAGGGCATGAAGAATCGCAGCAAACATCTTTTGCTAATAATTGGCTGCAAAACAAAAAGGTTTAAACCAATGAAATATGCAACTTTGAATAACGGTGTTGTAATGCCAATGATAGGGTATGGAACTTATCAAACCCCTGCAAGGATAACTGAAAAATGTGTTTTGGAAGCAATAAATTCAGGCTATCGTTCAATAGATACAGCTCAGTGTTATGGCAATGAAAAAGAAGTTGGTATCGCTTGCCGCAAATCCGGAATTACAAGAGAAGAATTATTTATTACCACAAAACTCTGGGGTTGCAGCGGGTATCAAGATACGCTTCACTCCATTGAAAATTCTTTGAAAAATTTAGATTTAGATTATATCGATTTATTGCTTATTCATGAACCTGCAGGAGATGTTTATGAAATTTATCGTGCGATGGAAACTTTCTATAAAAATGGAAAATTGCGTGCAATTGGTGTTTCTAACTTTTTAGAAGAACGATATTTGGATTTAGTAAACCATTGCAAAATTATTCCCGCAATAAATCAGGTTGAAACACACGTATTTCGTCAGCAGAAAAAATTAAGAGATTTGGAATGCCAAATTGGGACAAAACATGAAAGCTGGTCGCCATTAGCTTGCGGTCAAAACAACATATGGAATAATCCAAAATTATTACAAATTGCTAAAAATCATAATAAAAGTGTTTCACAAATTGCTTTGAGATTTTTGCTGCAGCAAGAAATTATTGTTATTCCCAAAAGTACAAATCTTGAGCATATGAAAGAAAATATTTCTGTTTTGGATTTCGATTTAGAAGTAGAAGAAATGCAAGCAATAAAAGAGTTAGAAGTCGGACATAGTCTGTTTAACTGGTGGTAAATTTCAAAATAATTTAGAAAGGATAATATTTATGAAAAAAACGATTTTTGTGCTGGGAGCAGGCAGAGGCTGCGGAAACAGCGTTGCTAAAAAATTTGCCGAAAATGATTTTAAAGTTGTGCTAATGTCAAGAAATGAAAATCATTTGGCTGAATACGAAAAAGAATTCACGGAAAAAGGAATTGAAGTATATACAAAAGTCTTTGATGCTTCAAATCTTGATTCAATAACAAAATCTTTAAATGAATTGAAAGAAAAATTCGGAGTACCTGACGTTCTATTTTACAATGTCGGAATTACAAGTATTGATAGTGAAATAAAAGAAAAAAAAGATGCAAATCTCTTATTAAATCGATATAAGGTTGATGTAATAGGTGCATATCATAGTATACAACAAGTTCTTGGTGAAGAATTCAGCAATAAGAACGGAGCAATACTTATTACAGGCGGCGGACTTGCATTGAACCCTATGTATGATTATCTTCCCTTATCAATGGACAAAGCTGCCCTTAGAGCTATGTGTATAGCTTTACATAATGAATTAAAGAAACAAAATGTTTTTGTCGGAGTAGTAACCGTAACCGGAGCAATAATACCGGATGACCCTGATAATCTTACAAAGTTGGCTAATGCTTTTTGGAAACTTTATACAGAGCGCAAAGATTGTGAAATTATACACTAGTCTTTAAAAAGGAATTAGAATGGAAAACTCTGTGCCAACAAAAACAATAAATCCATGGCTAATGATTATCCCGCCTATATTGGCTTCATTTATGTGTATTCTTGATACAACAATCGGTAATGTTGCCCTGCCTCATATGGCAGGCGCATTATCTGCGACCAGAGATGAATCTATGTGGATTTTAACCGGTTATCTTGTAGCTTCAGGTGTAATTATGCCTGCTGTTGATTGGTTAAGCAAAATTTTTGGACGAAAACTTTATTTTATAATCAGCATTAGCGTTTTTGTTCTAGCTTCAATATTATGCGGCATGGCAAAAAGCCTTAGTTTTATGGTGTTTGCAAGGGTTTTGCAAGGACTTGGAGGAGGAGGAATTGTTCCTATTGCCAATGCGATTATTTTTGAAGGTTTTGCCCCTAAAGAAAGAGGACGAGCTTTATCTATCTTTGGTATCGGCGTAGTTTTAGCCCCGATTATAGGACCTGTTATCGGCGGATGGATTACTGATAATTGGACATGGCCCTGGATATTTTTTATAAACATACCTTTTGGAATTTTATCGGTATTTTTGGCTTTTAATTTAATAGAAGATCCGCCATTTTTAAAAAGAGCAGAAAAAATTACGATTGATGTTAAAGGATTTTGTTTTTTAACCATTTGGCTTGCAAGCTTCCAAATCGTACTTGATAAAGGAAATAATGCAGGTTGGTTTGATTCAGCCTGGATATGCTGGACATTTGCAATTTCTGTTATTAGCTGCATTTTATTTTTTTATTTTCAATTTACAACAAAAGATTCATTATTGGATTTATCTGTATTTAAGGATAAAAACTATACAATAGGAATTATTATTCAAGTTATAGGACAAGCCGTTTTATATTCTTCATTAGCCATATTACCGCAATTTTTACAGAATATGCTTGGCTATAGTGCATATTTAAGCGGTGTTACAATAATGACACGCGGAATGGGAAGTGTCATTGCACTTATAATAACAGGTACTTGTTCTAACTTGATTGATAATAGGATTTTTACAGGGTTAGGACTTTTAATGATGGGTATCTCGGGAATATTATTCGGAAATTTGAATATGCAGATTTCACCTGATAGTATATTGTTACCAAATGTAATTTTAGGTGTTGGAGTCGGTTTTACGCTTATTCCCATTATGTCTGTTACTATCATGACGCTGCAAAAAACACAAATGACAAACGCAAGTGCAATTCAAAATCTCCTAAAAAATGTTGCAGGTGCTGTTGGAACATCTTTAGTATCAACATTAGTTACCAGATACAGCCAAATTCATCAATATATGTTAGTAGGAAATTTAACCTCATTAAATCCAAATTATACAAACAGATTAAATCATCTTATTTCAGCATTTTCGGGCTATTCTCAAGACGCTGCACAAAAAATGGCAGAAGGATATCTTTATAAAGAATTAGTAACACAATCCACACTTTTTGGCTATATTGATGCTTTTAGAGTTTTTGGCATTGTATGCTTTTTTATTATCCCGCTGCTGTTTCTATTTAGAAAACAATCGAAAACTTAATTTTTTTGGGTAAATTTATTTTATTTCTCAAAATTGCTGTCAATTTATGCTATGTAAACATTAATGCCAAATTTTAAAACTTTCTTGCCCGAAATAGTCAAACTAACTGTCACAAAAAATCATTTCACGTGTCAGTTTACAAATTTCTTGGTTAGTTTTCAAGCTGTAGTATATTATTTCACTGATTTATGGGTCTGGTTAACGTCAACGGGATATCTTTAGGATATATTTCTTCCGTAACACCGCTGCAACCTGATAAGAAAAAGAAATCAAAACTTTCACCTTCTTTTATGGATAAATCATCAAAAGGAATACTGATTTCTAAAATTTCTTTATGCGAATATTTTATATGATGTCCCCATTTTAATTCCCATAGTCCGTCTTTAACGGCAGTTGAAAATTGAAGCGGATATTTTCTGTTTTTAGTAATTGCAATTTTAACTTCATGTGTATAACCGTCAAGCAAAACAGGAAGCAAAGAATCTGTTTTATTTGTTGTTCTTGAAGGCGAAGTTATTTCAAACGAATTATTAAATGTTTTTATATATATATATATTGAAAAGTATTCTTTAAAGTTTTCTTTGCTGTCCATAAGATACTTATTAATATCAAACCTAAAATATAAGTTATCCTTATCATTCCCAAAATAAACCCTGTTGAATATTTTATTTTCCTGCAAAATAGGACCGTCAGGAATATTAATACATCCGGCTTGGAGCCATTCATCATTATCTTTTGCCATTCCGTTAATCAACGGAGTAATTTCTCTTTTCGGATTTTTAAAAGGTTTTCCCATAAAAGAAATCAACGGCATTTCAAGATAACTCGGAACAGGTTTTTCTATAAGAGAATAAACATTTTTTAAGTGTTCCCTGAACATAAAATCAAAAATGTGATCCTGCCCGGAATTATTAGGTTCTCCATACCACCAAAACCAGTCAGAGCCTTCTGCTATATATATTTCCGCTTTAGCAGCTTTAATTTTTTCTTTTGATAATCTGCCTGATTTCTCTGCATTTTTTAAATCATCTCTTGTCTGAATAAGATACTTCCACGCTAAATTTTTTGTAGGCTCCGCAATCCATAATTGAAATTCTTGATTCATCCAAGAGCCTGCCGCAACTTTTTTTAAGGGTTTCTCAATACTTTTATTTTTATTAACAAAATCGCTTATTAAAACCGTTTTTATATTATTATCCTCATTAATCAGAGAATATAATCTTTCCAAAAAAACAGCACCGTCTTCATTATAAGAATCCCAGCTGTTTTCGCCATCCATTGCAATCGTAAACAGATGTTTTTCATCAGGTGAGTTTTTCAGTTTATCATATATGGTTTTTATCCTGTCAAATAAATCATTTGCACATAAAATACTGTCATGATGAGGATATTCAAAACTTATTAAATTCGGTATAACTGAATCTCTAAATATTATATTAATTTCTTTTTTGCGTTTAGTTTCATATTTATACAAAGAACAAACATCATAAGGGTCTTCATAACACCCTCTAAAATCTCTGACAAAATCTTTATTCAAGGAATTAGAAAGAACACTTTCATCCGTTATAACCCACTTCACACCAATATTAGCAAATACATCAAGTGTTTTTTGACTGATACAATGCTCGCTGGGCCAAAAACCCTGAGGCTCTTTTCCGAATGTATTTTTTATTTTTTCTGATGCCATTTTAAGCTGTTCTTTTACATCCAGCATTAAAGCTATTTTACAATCAGGCATAGGATATTTTAATGCCGGAGTTTTTAAATCATTCGGATTTATTAATATAGGAATAATAGGATGATTATAAGGGCTTGTTATTATTTCAATTCTGCCGTCATCTTGATATTTTTTAAAAGTTGGAATAATCTGCCTGATAATTTTACGGTTAAGTTCTATCAATTCAATTCTGTCTTGAAGTGTATAATTTGCACCTTTTTCTTCAAACTTTTTCAATTCAGGGTATACTCTTCTCCATACAGGGTCAAACCATACCAAATTAAAGAGCATCGTAATATCTGCATATTCCTGCAAAGTAAAATCATTTATCCCTATTTCAGGATTGCTGTATCTTTTTGTGTACAATTCATTATATCTTGGGTTTTTAGAAATTAATTTTTCATAATTTGCATCAAAAAAATAATTCAATATATAAAGCTTATCATCATCAGTAAGTTCCTCTATAGGAGTAATTGTAAGCTTTGAATGAATATCATGACCACTATCGGCGTAATCTTCAATAGTATCAATTAACGCAGGCACAATACTGAAATTTAATTTTATTTTAGGAAATTTATCAATAATAAGAAGCATATCAAGATAATCTTTTACGGCATGCAATCTAGCCCAAGGCATAAGCCTTATACCATTTGGCTGGGTCTGATAGTTCGGCTGATGAAAATGCCAAACAAAAGCTACAGATAATTCTTTACGCATAATTTTCTTCTCACTTAACAAGATATTAGCATTTTATTCTGAAATATACAACCCTGTTGTGAT